>CALIKW010000075.1 GCA_938017915.1 uncultured archaeon
AAAAAGGGAAAGGTTCGAAGTTCCAGAGCCACTAATAGAAATAAGTAAGAAGAGGACTATCCTTAAAAATTTTTCAGCCATAGCTTCTGTTTTAAGGAGGAATGAAAGACATTTCTCAACATATTTATTTAAGGAACTAGCTACTATGGGAGATGTTCAATCAGGCTCTTTAGTTTTTCAAGGAAGGATTTCTCCTGAGCTAATAAGGAAAAAAATCTCTGATTATATAAAAGAGTTTGTGATTTGTAAGGAGTGCGGGAATCCTGACACTAAACTTATAAAAGAGGAAAGGCTTTACTTCATTAAATGCGAGGCATGCGGTTGTAGGTATCCTGCAAGAAAGGTTTAATTTATTTTCAAAATTTTACAAGTTTAAATTATGAAAGCTCAAGTTTCTCTAGAATATTTAATAATACTAAGCATAGCTTTTCTAATTTTAATACCAGCAGTTTTGTACGCTAACAGTATGCTACTTTCCTCAAAAAAGGAATTAAGGAACAAGCTTGGAGAAAGCTTAGTTGAAAGGCTGGCAGAAAATGCTGATTGGGTTTATTCTCTTGGCCCTCCATCTAGAGTAAAAATAAATGTTTATGTTCCAGAGCTTGTGGAATACATAAACATTTCAGATTATAAAATTTTACTCAAGTTTAAAGATAGTTCTGAGCCGATTTTTAAAATTACAAAAGCTAATGTTACTGGTTATTTACCGCGTGAAGAAGGGTATTATCATATCCTTATTAGTGCTGAACAAAATTGTGTGAACATAAGCGTGATAGAATGAAGTCTCAAATAAGCATAGAATTTTTGCTTCTTGTTTCGATTTTAATTTTTATTGTTGGTGCCAGCTTTTTGGCAAGCGGAATTTTTCAAACAAACGTTTTTGAGGATAAAGTTTATTCAAGTGCAAGAGAAATTTGCAGGAAAATAAGTTCTGAAATAGATATAGCGGTAAGGATGGGTGATGGCTATAGAAGGGAATTTTCTGTTGAGAGAATGCTCTTTGGTAATTTGGAATATTTGGTTGAAATAGAAAATTATACTGTCAAAATAATATGGGATAATAAAATTTTTTCTTGCAATATTCTTGCTGAAAAAGTAAATGGGCTAATAAAAAAAGGTCAGAATTTAATTAGGAATAAAGGTGGAGAAATATATGTGGAGTAAGGCCCAAGCATTTTCGTTCGAATTTTTCATAGCATTAACAATCTTTCTAATAGCTTTTTCTACTTTAATAATTTTTTGGAATTATACTAATGTTCAAATTTATGAAAAGAGGAGTTTAGAAGAACTAATTGATACAGCATTTTCCCTTTCGCAAATATTTTTTATCGATGGATACCCAAAACAATGGAGCTTGGAAGATGTTAAAGTAATAGGTTTGGCAAATGAAAACAGAATAAACCAAACAAAGCTTGAGTTATTGAGTAGTATGGAATATGAGAGTGTTAGGATTAAGCTTAAAGTAGATTCAAATTTTTATTTTAGAATTCACAATCAAACCCAAGAGTTTTATTTTTTTGGTAAATTGCCGCATGATTCTACTGTAGTTAAGGTGAATAGGTTAAGCATTCTTAATTCAACCCCTGTTATCGTAGAAGTGGTTGTATGGAAATGAAGAAAGGGATTGTTTTTAGCATGGATGCTATAATCTCTTTAACAGTAGTAATTCTTTTAATTACAGCTCTTTTGCTTCTTAGATATCAATCTTTAATTCCAGAAAAAAAATACGAGCAAATAGGCTACATAGCTTCTGATGTTCTAAATATTTTGGCAGAGCTTAAAGTTTATGAAATAAGGGAAAAGCCAACTGTAAGAAATTTAATTAATTTAAAAATAATAACACAAGAAGATTTGAACAGAAGTGTTTTAGATTTAATAGGAAGTTTTTGGGGTATGAAAAATTATACGATAGCAGAAAATATAACAAGAGAAATTCTTCAATTCTATAATTTTTCCTGCTTAAGGTTAGATATCGAGAATGAAAAAATTTATTCTTCCTGTGATGAAATTTCAGGTGAGGTTGCTGTAAGTTCGATGATAGAATCTGGTTATGAAATAGGAAAACCTGTTTTTGGTCATATAGCAAGGGCTTGGGCAAGGAGGGTGAAAAAGAACACTACTGAAGTAATTCCATTCTTACCACAAGGCTCTGGATGGACTGCCAATAAGCTTGAAATAATTAAAAAGTTTAAGCTGCCAGCAGATATAACAATTTACAACGCAACTCTCTGGGTTTCTATTCATTTTGGAACTAGTCAAAGCCAAGCAGAATTTCAAAATTTAAAAGTTAATGGTCAGCAAAAGAAGAATAACATAGTTTGGCTTTATAAAGAGGAATCGTACTATGGAACTGAAGTAACAACAGCTGCTTATGGTTATGTTGATGTGACTAAAGAAATAGTTCCAGGAAATAATATAGTTGAATTAGAAATAGGAACACCAAATTACCATTCTCATGTCCATCCTGGTATGCGCTTAGTTGTTACATATTCTTTAACACAAGAAAGCAAAGAAGGTGAAAGGATTTTTAAGAGAAGATATTATTTTGATGATGAAGAAGGATATACTGGCTCATGGGCTACAGCTTCTTTCTTCATACCAGAGAATGCTAAAAATATAAGCGCAAAACTTCATTTAAATTTAAGGGATGTAGAAGATACTTTTGATAATTATGGAAGAAATTCAAGCGATATTTTAATATATATTAATTCTAAGTACCTTTTTTTCAATGACAGCTTTTGTTCAGATAATGAAACATGCTACCCTTCTTGTCCATGGAAAAAATGGCCTTATGAGTATAAGTGTAATATAAAAGGGACAAAAAATTTAGTGCTGGATTTTAATATAACGAATGTTACAATAAATGGAACTAATGTAGTTAGTGTTTATGTAAATTGCTATGCAGATAGGCACTGGGGTGATAAGAAAAGTAGAATTTACTCTGATCCTATAAATGACCCAGAAAATTCTTCTTACATAGAAGTTTACTATGAGCTTGATGAGCCAATTTATGGGTATGGGGAAATTGATATTACAAGAGAAATTATTTATGGTGGAGAGCATTCTAATCCAAAATATTTTAACTTTACTTTAATAGAATCGCAAGCAAGGCTGTTAAATACTTTTACCCATATT
>CALIKW010000076.1 GCA_938017915.1 uncultured archaeon
AAAAAGGAGGATTTACTCTTAATCGAGCCAAAAAATTTTTTAATAGTTGTGGGAGATTTGCACGGCGATTTTGAAAGTTTGGTTTTTATTTTAAAACATGCAAAATTTTTTGAAAATAAAGATAAAATAATTTTTTTGGGAGATTATGGAGATAGGGGAAGCGAGCAAGCAGAAGTTTATTATCTTTTACTCTCTTTAAAAGTGAATTTTCCCAAAAGGGTTTTTTTCCTTAGAGGGAATCACGAATTTATGAAAAATTTAGAAGTTTATCCTCATGATTTGCCTTTTTTCCTCTTTAAAAAGTATAAAAGCGAGGAAGTTTATGAAAAAATAAAGGAAATTTGGAGTTACTTTTACTTCTCAGCTTTGGTAAAAGGAAAATATTTATTTTTACATGGCGGCTTACCATTTTTGAATTCTATAGATGAACTTAGGAATATTTCTAAAAATAAAAATTTAGCAGAAGAAATTCTTTGGAACGATCCAGATGAAATAGAAGGCTTTTACCCTTCTCCGAGAGGTACTGGGAAAATTTTTGGAAAAAATATAACTGAAAAAGTACTTGAAAACTTGGGTGTAAAAGTTTTGATAAGGAGCCATGAGCCTGTTGGAGTAAAGTTAAACCATGATGGCTTAGTGCTTACAATTTCTTCTACAAAAGTATATGGAAAATTTTCAGCTTACTTGAAACTCAACTTAGAAGAAAGAGTGAAAAATGGATTTGAACTTGAAAAGCTTGTGGTAAAATTTTAAAAAGAAAATAGGAAGAAAAAGTTGAATGAGTTCTTTGGAAAAATTATTTTGTTTAAATAATAGAAAAAGCAAACAGAAAAAGTGTTAAACCTAAAAGACTACAATTCCAATTTGTCTTATTCTTTTTGTCTCGCTAAAATTCCAGAAAGAAAAGCCGAGCAAGCTTATTCCATAGTAAAAAGAAAGCTCAAAACCAAGTAAAAGGTAGTAATTAGCATTATCTTTAAAGCTGCTAGAATTATTCCTATTACCATAATTATTTTTTTTTCCTTATACTTAATTATGTTGTACTTCATAAGTTTGGGCTTAAACGATGAAAAGGATATAAGTATAAAAGGCTTGGAAGTTGCAAAAGAGTGTGAAATACTTTTTGCAGAATTTTATACTACAAAACTCCAAACAGAAAAAGAAAAAATAGAAAAACTGATAGGAAAAGAAATTAAAGTCCTTTCAAGAAAGGATTTGGAAGAAAATTCTCAAAATATTTTGAATTTAGCAAAGAGTAAAAAAGTTGGTTTGCTGGTTGGTGGGGATGCTTTTGTAGCAACTACTCATTTAGCTTTAAAGCTAGAAGCAATGAAGCAAGGTATAGAAACAAAAGTTATTCACAATTCTTCCATAATTTCTGCAGTAGGTGAGACAGGACTTCACGTATATAAGTTTGGCCCATGCATTACTATACCATTTCCTGAAAAAACAAAGGGAAAAATGCCAGAATCAGTTTATGAAATAATAAAAATGAATAAAGCAAGAGGTCTGCACACTTTATGCTTACTAGATATAGAAAATGAAAAGTTAATGAAAATAAACGAAGGAATAAAAATTTTGCTAGAAGTTGAGAAAAAAAGAAAAGAAAATGTTTTGAATTTAGAAAGTGAAGTTGTGGTTTTTGCAAAGGCAGGAAGCGAAAATCCCTTAATAGCTTTTGGAAAAATTAAGGAAATTATGGAAAAAAATTTTGAGGATGTGCCTGCAGTAATAATCATTCCTGGTTTGCTTCATTTTACAGAAAAAGAATTCTTAGAATTTTTTAGAATAAGAAAAAGTGAAAGTCTTTTTTCTGCTAAATAATTACAAATCTTAATCAAGTTATGAGCAATTCTTGATTTTCTTTTTTACTCTTTCTAAATTTCTATTCAACACAAATCACTATTTTTTATTCTTCGTCCCGATACCACAAAATGTTACCTAAAAAGAAACAAAATGTTTATAAATAGGAAACAATAAGTTTATTATATGTCAACACTCTTTTCAAGAGAAAGAGAAAGAATAATAGAATTTATTATAAACAACCCAACAAAAAAGATAAAAGTAAGAGAATTGGCAAAATTGCTCAAATTGAGCCCTGCTCATGTGAGCAGAACTTTAAAAATTCTCAATGAGTACAATATCATTAAAGACAATAAAGTTGACCTCTCTAACCCTTATGCCAGGGGACTAAAAATTTTCTTTAACATTAAAAACTTGGTTGAGAAAAATGTTATTAGAAAATTGAAAAAAATAGAAGCTTCGGGAGCTGGTATTTACGGTTCGTGGGCATCTGGAACTAATTATGAAGATAGTGACTTAGACATCTGGATAAAAACAAATAAACACCCAGGAGAAATAAAAATAGCTGCACTATCCAATGAAATAAGGAAATTATTAGGAAGAAATATACAGATATTAGTTCTTACTCCAGAGAGAATCGAAAGGTTGAAAAAGGATGATGCTCCATTTTATTATTCTTTAGTCTTCGGTTCGATAAGACTTTATGGTGAAGAAATTGAGTGAATTGGATAAATGCTTTGAGAAAGGTTTAATAAGAAAAACTTTGCCATCCAGAGAAAAAGCCCTAAAAAGTATTGGCAAAGCAAAAAGGTGGTTAGAAGAAGCCAAGAAAAACTTTGATTTCAAACTTTTTGACAGTTGCTTAGTTTCCTCCTACTCAGCGATGTTTCATGCAGCTAGGGCTTTACTTCTAAAGGATGGCTTCAGAGAAAAAAGCCATTATTGCTTAGCAAGATATGTAGAGGAGAAGTATGTTATTACTAAAAAGTTGAGTGGTATTGTTGTGGATTTGCTGGATAGGTTCAGAGAGCTCAGACACGAAGATTTATACGAATTAGATTTCTTTGCAACAAGGGAAGATGCAAAAGAAGCAATAAAAAATGCAGAAATTGTTATCAGAGAAATAGAAAAATTAATTGCATAGCATACATAAATACTGAATTGAAATCTTTCATAGTGAGTCTTGTTCTACTTGTTTAATTTGAATCTCCTAACTTATTAAAACTGCATCCAAAAAATTAACTTTGAATCAAGCTTAAGATTTAAATCTTTAACTGTTTATTATTCTTTTGATTGATATGGGCGCAAGATTGAGCGGAATAAGAGATATTCTAGGAGCTTTTGTAGCTTTCTTAATATATCCTATTCACGTAATTTACAAAGTTGGGAGAGCAATATTTTACGATGGGTTGTACAAGAAAAACTGGGAAGTTGGAGGAAGAAATTTAGCAGGTGGTCTTGCAGAAGCAATTTATTCGCCGATTTACTACTTGTACAGAGGAGTTAAAGGATTATATAAGTTAGGTTCAGGGAATTATCCTAGTTGGGAAATGGGGTATGAAGAAAGGATGTATGGGGTAAAACTTACTTAACTACAATAAAATTTCGCTCGCACTCATCAAAACTTTCTACCATTCTTATTCTCATGATTTTAAAGAAGTTATAAAAATTTAAGCTTTTCTATCAGTATTATTTTTATGTTCCAAAATTTTCAAAATCAACTTTACCAAACTCAAAGCATAGAAGTTTATAAAGATCAGTTTGTAATTAAAAGAGTTAAAGAAAGCATGAAAAATGTTAAAAATAAAATTTGGCCTGTTCTTCAAAAAATAAAAGGTTATGGAAAACTTAAGGAGCCAGATGAAATTTATGTTGCTAATTTGCCTCCAAACAAGCCTGCTGCTACTTTATTTGCAAAGGATTGGTTAGGAAGAATTAAAAAGTACCTTATAGTTAGTAAAGATATTATTCATTTTCCAAAAAAACTTCTTGAGTATGTGGTAGGCCACGAATTGACGCACATATCTGAAAATGTTTCTGGTGATTTTATTTCAGAAGCAAGTATTGATAAGAACTTGGAAAATGCTTATAGGATAATTGGCGATGAAGAAGGAAGCAAAACTGTTAAAAGATTTTCTGGTTATTTGAATAAACTTTATAGAATTGGAAGCTTTCCCTTAAGCTGTTACTATTATATAGTGAAGAATAGAAATATTTAAATACTAATAAGTAGTAACATTTAAAAGTGAGAAATATGGCATTCGATCCATGGGGCTATTTGGAAAGACAAAAAGAACTTTTTACACCAATAACTAGAAAAAGTAGTAAACTACAAAAAGCTCTAGAAAAAATACAGGGACTTTTAGGAGAATATGAAGCTATAGGAAAATTGAGAGAATTGTGGGAAGATATGACAGCAGCTATGTACTTCAATCCCATGGAAGCGCACAAAACCTTAAAAACCCAACTTGAGCCTTTAGCTACAAAACTGGCTGAAGAAGCAAAGGATAAGGATGTAAAGAAAATAGCAAATTCCTTTAAAGATGTTATTAAAGCTTACATATCTGAAATGAAAGAAGTTGCTAACTACATAATAAAAAGAGGAAGAGCTCTTATATACCAACAAGAAAAGAAAATAAGAGAAGCAAGTCAAAGGATTAGCGAAGAAGAAGCAAGAATAAGCGAACTTTTGGGCTACTCATTTGATTAGAAAAAACAAAAATCTCAAAAAAACTTTTACTCTTTTTTAGTTATAGGTCTAATTTCAAAACTAACAACTTCCTTACCTTTTGTTTCCTCTTTCTTTTCTCTTGTTATAAACCAAATTACAAAAATTGTACCAAAAAGTATTAAGATAGTTAAAAGGTCTTCTTTGCTTATTTCTATTTTTGGCATAGAAACAGGCTGAAAAGTAGGGAAAAAAGTATAACCAGAAGATGTTAAGAGTATGAGTATTACTATAATTGCACAAATTGGTGCTAAAAACTTTAAGTATTTCCCCTTATTTTTTTCCCAATCTTCTGCTGGAATTACCATGAAAGCTATTATTAGAAAAGAAAGAATAGCAACTAAAATCATGAAAAGCGTTCCAAAAAATGCAGAAAGTAAAGCTGCCAAATCAACTAAGGGAGTAAGAATCAAAACAAAGAATGAGGCAATAAAAGAAATTACTGTATTAATCCTTTTCACACTTTTTTCCTTTGGGTCACCAAAAATTTTTGATTTTGTTAATAAAGCATAGAATATTGCAAACATGAGCAAAAAAGGAAAAAGGAAACTAAAGAATCCTAGCTGCCTTAAAACTTCTATTATTTCTGGAAATCCCATTTATTCTTACCTTTAACAAAATTTAAAAAGAAAAAATAAAAGC
>CALIKW010000077.1 GCA_938017915.1 uncultured archaeon
AAGTTAAATCAAAATCCTTAGGATGAGCGCAAGAAGTTATAACAGCTTTCAATTCTTTCCTACATTTTTCTATAACTTCATCTCTATCCTCTGAAAAATCTTGTTGTTCGAGATGACAATGAACGTCGATCATATTTTAAATTTTTAAATAAGATATAAAGAATTTTTTAATCAAAAGTATTTTACGCAAAAATGGTGGATAATATTTTTAAATATTTAAAAAATTAATAAGAAAAAAAGGTGAATAGATGAAAAGTAAAGGCTTCTTAAATAAAAAGAAATTACTAATATCATTACTGCTTTTGTTTATTGTAAGCACAACTACAGCATCAGCGAGCAAACAAATAAGAGTATATGTAAAAACAGGAACACCAGAAGTCTTAATAAAAACTATAGGTGGGAAAGTAATTCATAAGTTTAATGATGTAACGTCGATAGAAATTCCAGAAGTTTACAAATCTGCACTTATTGCTTTAGGCTATTACGTGGAAGATGTTCCGGTTTTTCGTATTTTGGGAGATTGTGATTATCCATGGGGACTTAGTAAAATAAATTTAAATACAAGCTGGCAAATAACAAAAGGGTCTGGGTCAAAAATAGCAATTCTAGACACAGGAATTGACAAAGATAATCCTGATTTTACTGGAAGAATTAAGATGTGCACATCATACGTTAGCACAGATTGTGAAGATGACCATGGTCATGGCACCCATGTTTCAGGAATTGCAGCAGGAACAAAGTATGGCGTTGCTCCAGAAGCCTATATCTATGCGATAAAAGTTTGCGATAAGAATGGCTATTGCTACGATGATTCGATAAGGTTTGGAATAATAGATGCGAGAAAAGGTCCTGACGGGATTATAGGTACAGAAGATGATGCAACAGTTATTTCGATGAGCTTTGGTGGTAGTAATGGTTTATCAAGATCAACTTACACAGAATTAAAGAACGCTTATAACCAAGGAATAATCTTAGTTGCAGCTGCAGGAAACGATGGACCTTCTATTAACTCCATAAACTATCCAGCAGCTTATCCAGAAGTTATATCTGTTGCAGCTATAGATTCAAGCGATAATGTTCCAAGTTGGAGTTCAAGAGGTTCGGCAAGTTCAAAATGCACTTCTAACCCTGCTTTTAAAGGTTGTATGGAGGTTGCAGCTCCAGGAGTAAGAATTTTGTCAAACTATCTTAGAGGAACTACTGCATGCTGGTCTGGAACAAGCATGGCAGCTCCGCACGTTTCAGGAACTGTAGCACTAATGAAAGCAAAAAATCCAGATAGAAAACCATTAGAAATAAGACAGATATTGTGGGATACTGCATACGACATTACAGCAGGCCATGGAAGTTATACAGCAAATGGATATGATATTGCAACAGGAAAAGGATTAATACAAGCAGATAAAGCAGTTTCTTTGGCATAATTTTTAATTTTCTTTCTTTATTTTTTAAATTTTAATGAAGCAGAAGTTTTAGCTTTAAAAAGTTGAAAATCCTGTAATTCTGGTTTAAAAATTGAAAAAGAATCAAAACTTTTTCCAAGCTTTAAGATGAGTTAAATCTTCATCAAGATCAACAAACTTGATCTTTAACTTCTTGTTTGCTTGCAGTTTTGCAGTACCAGCTACTTCAAACCTGAATAATGCTGATTTATACCAATTTATTCCAGGGTTTTTACCTACTTTTAAACCTAGCTTATAGGCGAACTCGTCATAGTTAGTATTTCCATAGTTTGTTGGATAAATTGAAAAACCTGGAATTAAATCAGTAATTACACAATTCATTTTACTAATTAGCTTTTGGATAAATAGCCATTTCTTAAGCGAAGCTTCATAATGGGTTAAGCCAAAGTATCCCACACCATCTTCCTTAAGGCATGCTACACCTCTTAAAATAAAAGCCTTTAACCCAGAAATAGTTTCAAGCGGTTCTGAAGAAAACACATCAAACTTTTTTCTAAGATTTTTTGGCAAAGGCTCAGCTACATCGTATTCAACAAACTCTATGTTAAAACCATAATCTTTATTGACAGCTTGCAAAAATTCGCCTAACCTTTTATCAATATCTAAAACAGTTATGCGAGAAGGTAAAGAAGTAAGAGCTAAGGCAACACTTAATAAATCATCATCACCTATCAAAACAATATCCTTTCCGTCCAAGTCACCGTAATAATGCATTAAAGCTACACGCGCAATCACATCTTCCTCCAGCATATAGCCTTGAAAAAAATCAAAAGATGGAGAAGGTCTTCTCCTAACAATTCGTTTGAATTCCTTTAAAATTTCTTTAAACTTCCTTCCTAAAATTATTCGTTTGCCAGCACATAAATGGCATATTTTTCCTTCAAATTCTAAACTCTTTGGGTTAATTCTTGCTCTTCCATTTTCAGTTATATAAAAGCAATTTTCATCATTGCATATTAGCCCATCTCTACTAAGTTCTTTAAGTGCAGCTATAAAATCTTTTAATGGACTATCAACCTTTTCAAGAAGCTCCCAAAAAGTTAGCTTTGAAACTGCAAGTTCACGCAGTATTTTGGCTTTCAATTTCTCCATTAACATCCCTCCTTATAACGTGCTTTTCAACCTTTTTAGGTTGAAATTCATCCAAAAATAGTTCAAAAGTTTTAAAAGCTGAAGTAGCGTTGCTGCATGTAAAAATATCCAAGGCCATATACCCATGTTCAGGCCATGTGTGAACGCTTATATGCGACTCTCTTAAGAGATAAACAGCAGTAACACCATAAGGTTCAAATTGATGAAAAGTTGAAGAAACTACGTTTAAACCTGATTTAGTAATTATTCTATCTAAAATTACTCGAAGATTTTCAGCTCTTGAAATTTTTTGAGGGTTCACTCCTCGAAATTCGGCGATAATGTGGATGCCCATGCTGAACACCCACTATTACCGTCGAACTTCGAATTCCTTTTTGAAATGACATACGCTTTTATCCTCTTTTTTTCAAAAACTTTTCTTTTTATAAAATTGTAGTCGTAAATATAAATTTTTAAAAATTTTGAATTTCCAACTTTTTTAATTCTGCCTATTTCTGTAAAGGAAATGTTTAAAAAAACTATTAAGAATTCAGTTATTACTTTGATAAAAAGAGCTGAGAAAATCTTATTGGTTAATAGAAAAAAGCTTTAATGCAGCAAAAAAACAAGTAAAAGTTTTAAAATTAAAAATTTAAAACTTAACTTAATTATTTGAGTTATGCAAAAGGATTTATTGAAGATAAAAACTATTTTCTTTGATTTAGACCAAACGTTAGTAGACTGGAGGGGCTATAAAGAGTCAGCAATCAGAGCATCAGCCTCTGCTATGAAAAAAGCTGGTTTGGATTTACCTGAAGAAAAAATTAGAAAAATG
>CALIKW010000078.1 GCA_938017915.1 uncultured archaeon
TTGAATTCCGTGCATAGAGCAATATTTTTTTTCCTCATCCAAACAATAATCAGGATAAGTTCCGTAATTACTGTAAATTACGTAATGAGGTTCCCACTCAACCTTATCTTTTAACAACCTGTAAACTGGCTCTAATCCAGACTCTGCTTGATTTCCATAAGGACAGAAGCTCATAACAAAAAACTTAACGTTTGGTTTCTCCCTATCAGGAGCATCGAATTTAGTTTGAGTTTCTCTTGCTATTTCCTTACTCATATCCAAGGCTTGAAGGAATAAATAACTTCCTTCCATCGTAGCATAAACTGGAATACTTTGACCTTGGTAAGAAACTAAAACTTTATATACACCCTTTTCTTCTTCAACTGAAATTAAAGAAGCACTTGTTCCAGGAGCAACTAGATTATTATTAATATAATCTATAACTTTTTTTCCTATTTCTTCCTTGCTCAAAATATTCATTTTAACAAATTCTCCTGTTATTATTGTTCTTGGAGTTAAAATCCATCCAGCCACTAAAATTATTGAAATTATAGTTAAAAGTATGGTTGATACAACCCATCTGTTCACGCTTGGTAACTTTATAGTTAGCTTTTTTTCTTCACCAGATTTTTCCTTATCTTGCTCCTCCATATCCTCATATTGGTTAGTAATATTTAAATACCTAATCTCTAAGCCTGACTGCAATAGCTACAGATATCCATAGCAAGCCCCCAAGAAGGATAAGAATAAAAGCTATGAGTAAGGCAAGAAAATAACTTAAATCATCAACTCCCAAACCTTTTTCTAAATGGCCTGCTATCATCGAACCAAACAAAATGCAAACAGTTCCCAAAACCCAGAACGATGCCATTTTCCAGTTTTTTTTCATTAATTTTAATTAGTTTTTAAATAAATTAAACTTACAAGCTTCTGCTTATCCCAACAATTTCCACTTCTCCAACCCCACTTAAACTTTTAATCTTATTTTCAATTTTCTCCAATTCTCCACTTTCTTCAGGCACAAGCTTAGTTATTCTCAAAGCAACAAGCCCAAAAGCTATTGGTTCTCTTTCAATTTTTTGGGGAGAAATTTCTTTTGCAATCCTTTTTTCCAATTCATCCAAGTTTACGTCAACATCCTTAGGCATGATTTTAAAACTAACTATAACTTTGCCCATTAAGGACCCTCGAACCCGCATTTTTTGCATTTATAAGTATTTCCTAGAGCTTTACAAGTAGAGCATCTAACTATAAGCTCTTCTCCACAATTTGGACAAAAAAATTTAACAAAGTTATCCTTTGCCAAAATGTTTGTGTTGCAGGTTGTGCATTTCAGCATATAATCACTCTTTATTGAAAAGTTATTATTTAAGCTTAAGCTTATATTTTTTAGGCCCCTGTAGTCTAACCTGGATAGGATGGAAGCTTGCGGTAAAAGCAAAAAGCTTCAGGTCCGGGTTCAAATCCCGGCAGGGGCATTACAACATGGGATAATGATATCTCTTCAAAATTTGGTAAAGTTCATAAAAAATCCAAAAAAGAAAAAATGTAATAATTAAGGTCTACCATCTAATAGGTTCGCTATTTATCGTATCCATCCTTTTTATAGAATCGATATCTAAAGAAAGTAAAAAGTCGATACTAACTGGTTTATAATTAATTAATTCAGCACTTACATTGATTGTTTTTCTTTCGCTGTTAATGAAAGGAAAGTTCTTTATATCATTATTATGTTTATGGCCGTGAATAACCCAATCGTCCCATTCCATAGGTTTATCATTCGGGTCGTGTAAAATAAGAAATTCTCGATTTCTATAATTTAAAATTTCATATTCCTTCGCATTTTCAACTCTTCCATCATGACTTCCTTTAAGGAAAATGATGTTTCCTTTAAGGTATTTCAAATAATATTTAGCAGGTTTAGAACCTCTACCGAAAGCCAAATCTCCAAGAAAATAGACTGTATCATCATTTTTAACTACAGAATTCCAATTTTTTATCAGAACTTTGTTCATCTCTTTCACATCATAAAAAGAAAAAGGTCTTGCACAATATCTGATTATATTACCATGGTCTAAATGGAGATCCCCAATGAAAAATATAGTTTTTCCTCTTTCTCTTTGTGCGATTTCTGTGCTCTCCATTCCAGCTTTTATTCTGAATAGCTTTAAGGTCTTTTTCCATTGAAACAGATTTAATGCATCTCTTCTCCAAAGTAACCTTTTTTGCAATAAATCATACTCACAAATTATTCTGCCTTTATCACTAAGAAAGGTAATTCTCAGTCCATACATAGGTAGATAGAAATTTTTCAATTTTAATTTCTCGTCAACCTTTCTTAATTTGAAAATAGACAGAAACTTCTCAATTAGAGAAACATCGCCAGACACATAAGACCAAATATTATTGAATTCTCTATCAGACAATTTGTATGCCAATGTTATGTGGAATAAAAATTCTTCATCAAATTTTTTATCCCAAGCCTTTGTATTTGGAGCGATTTTTATCAATTTTTTTGCTAGTTCTAATCTAAAATTTCTCAACTCCTTAGAGGGAATTATGTTAAAATAAATTACTTTACCTTTTTCACTATTTACCCAATTAACCCCATCAATTGTAAAATTCAAATAAGAATAATTTTTCCCGATAGATTTCGATACATTCTATAACATATCTAATTTTATCTCTTGGACAT
>CALIKW010000079.1 GCA_938017915.1 uncultured archaeon
AAAAATTAACATGGTTATTTAAAATGGTTTCAAAAAAAGATGTTTTAAAAGTTTTGGAAGAATGCTATGATCCAGAAATTCCTTTGAGCATAGTTGATTTGGGTTTAGTTTATGACATTGAAATAAAAAAAGGAGAAGTAAAAGTTAAAATGACTTTAACAAATCCTTCTTGTCCTTTAGCTTATAGCATGGTAAAAAATGTGGAAGAAAAGGTTAGTAAAATTAAAGGTGTGAAAAAAGTGGATGTGGAAATAGTTTTTGAGCCTCCTTGGAGTCCTGAAAGGATGAGCAAGAAAGCCAAAAGCTTTTTTGGTTTCAGGTAGAAAAAAATTTTTTCAAATCAGCTTGAATTTTTCCTTTTAAAACATCTTCTTCACTTATTCCCAAAGCTTTTAAAACACGCATAGCAGCAGGGAGGATTTGATGGCTTATATAATACTCTGGATCATAATCCTCTAGCTTTACATCTTCAGCAGGTTCAGCCCTATCTGAAATACTTCCACTTCCTTTTACTATTATAAAACCAATAACCATACCTTCCCCAATTAACCTTCCTCTTGCCAAAGCTTTTTTTGCAGCTTTTACATGAGGCCCGATTTGTTCGTATTGGCTTAATGGACGAGTAATTTGTTCGTATATTATTAAATCTTCTAACAAAACTTTTCTTTCCTTTATTCTTTTGATAGTTTCTCTTACTAATTCAACTGCTTTAGCAGGGTTTTTTTCTTTAAGAATTGTTATTAATACTTTTCTTTGAATTTCTTTTGCTAGTGTACACCAATCCCTTCTTACAGTTTCAAAACCACGGATTTCTAAGCTCCCTTGGTAATCAATTAAAGCATATCTTTTTTTTGCTCCTACTTCACCTTTTTCTCTAGCTACAAAAATTCCACCTTCATACAAACCCCTAAACTCTAGTTCAATAATTCCTGGTAATTGCTTATTCACTTTTCCCACAAATTCTTCAGCCTTTTTTATTAATTCTTCTTTTTCCATTTTTCCACCAATTTCTTAAAATTTTTTAAGTTAACAACTTTAGTTTTGTTTGTTAATATTCCATACCTTACAACTGTATCTATTTCCAATTTTTCCAAAATATTCTCTAGAGTTTCATAGAAAGCATCTACAAGTAATGCAGCATTCATATTTTAGTCTTTTAATTTAATAAATTTAATTTTTATTTTTAACATTCTTTGATAGTGAAACTGAAAAACTAAACTAACTTTAAGAAAACGCTATCTGTATCTCCGTAAATTATCTTAAATCCCTCTTTCTTTGCTAATTCAATTATTTTACTAATGTACATTCTGCCCATAGCAGCTGTTGCACTTCCACACTCGCGTTTATACCATCTGCTACCAAAAAAACCAAAATAACCATACACTGCATTCGAAATTGTTTTTACAGCAAAACTTAGCGTATCTAATCTCTTCCATTCCTCAGAATCCTTTTTAACTTTTTTCATTTTCTCTTTAATTTTTTTTCTTGTTATAATTAAGTCTTCTAAGTGCTTCGGAATAAAGCCTTTTTTCTTTATGCAGAAATGCCATTTTGTTCCAGGAATTTTGTTTTTTTCCTTGCATTCTTCATGTTCACAGTTGAAAGTTTCTGGACTTATGTTGTGGGAAACTATTATGCTTGGATACAAGCTCCTAAAATCGAACACCAAAATGTTTTCATGAATACCTTTTTCTGGTTCAATAACTATTGCTCCCTTGTAAGCAGGGGCTAACTTTCTCTTTTCTATTTCCTCAGTTTTTGGTCTGTTTGGAATTAAAACATTATCTTCTACTGCCTTTTTCATGTAAAATGCTTCAACCAATTGGGAATAAGTGTTTCTAGATGCGTCAAAGGCTAATAAACCAGTTAGTTTGGATAAAGCAAATACTTGTGGAAGGATTAAGTCAGAGAGCCTCAAAGTTAGTTCAGAATCCCAAAGCGAATATTCTGCTAATCTTTCGAGTTGCTCCTTCTTACTCCATATTTCTGCCATTTCCTTATATTCCATTTTTTTCTTTCCTATTCCCAATAATTCCTGAGCTACTTCATCTAAAGTAAGAACTTCACTTTTCATAGAAGCTGAGAGAATATGATCAATAAAGCTGAACAAATCTATATGGACTCTTCCTTTTATCTTTGTTGAGCTAATTCTTCCCCTTCTTACCGTGCGAATGGGAGTGTTTTCTCTTCCGACATTTAACTGAATATTAAGTTCGCTAGCTTTATCTTTAAGTTTTGGAAAATCGAAACCATCAGAGTTATAACCAACAAGAAAATCAGGATCCTTTTCTTTCACTATTTCTAAAAATCTTTTAATCATTTCTTTTTCATTTTTCAAAACTTCAACATAATTTGGCTTTCCTTCCCATTCATAGCACGTTAAAACTTTTTTAGTTTTATCACTACAAACTAAACTTATCATTATTAGTTTTGATTTGCCATTCTCTTCTACCCATTCTGTATCAAAAGCAAGTACTTTGAAATTAATCTCTTTTTCAAAGTTAATTGGTTTAATACTTTCCACTTCTATAGTTTTGTGCTCCTTTTTTTCTATTTCTCTACCTTCAACCTCAACCCAACCCATCGGCTCAATATGCTTATCGAGTAAGTACCTTTTATAATAAACAATATCGTACTCAAAAGTTTCTTTAACCTCTTCCCATTCCTTTATCATTTCCCTAACATCCGGGATTCTTCTCGGATTGTCTATGGTTATTTTAATTAACTCTGTTCTTTCACCTTGCCACACTTTTTCAACTTTTTCAACTTTTAAAATCTTTGCATTTATCTTACTAACATCAAGCTTTTCAATTCTTTCTTTTAAAATTTCAGCTTTATTTTCCTTTGGCATAACATAAAAGTAAGGACTAAAATTTTTGTCAAATGCTAAAACTGTATTACCATCTTCATCTTTACAGAAAAGTTTAATTACTCCTTTGCTTCCAACTAATTCGTAGTCAGCATCTAAAACCAAAAGCCTCAATTTCATCACTTAAAAAATATTCTTCTCAATTTTTAACCTTTAGGTTTGTAGGGATAGGATAATAAAACTTGCTATTACTAGTAAATAAATTGCTGAACTTAAAACTTCTATTCCTGGAATCCTTAAATCTTTAAAGACAAAAAGCCAAGTAAAAAAGCACATTAGGATTGCTAAGCTTACCATTAAGACAAAAATTTTAATTCCCATGTTTCATTCACCAATTTTTCTTTTCAACTCATACTTCATATCAGGATACTTTTTGTAAAGTTCTTTTCTTTTTGCTTCAAGCATTTCTATTGGCTTACCTAAAAATTCAGCTGTGCATTGGATTTTAACTTTTCTTTTTTTTGCAACTTCGAAAACTTTTGAAATTTTTTCTTTCCATTTCAAATCTCTGAGAAAATGATGGTCAATTACTAAACTTTCCAAAGGACATTCCTCAATTATTTTTATCATATTTTGAACCGAAGTTTCTAAGTTTTCTACTCCAAACTTGTAAATTATGTAGGACAAAGGACCATCAAGAAAAACTAAGTTTGGTTTATTTTTTAGAATAAATTCTACTTGATCTTTTTGGCTTGGCCCTTCAACGTCTGAAGTGTGAATAAATTTATATTCTCCGTCATCAATCAAAACTTCTGTTACATAACCTAATCTTGAGTTTGAACCATGAAAAACTGGTTTGGAAAATTTTATTTTTGTTCTCCCAAACTTAAACTCCTTAGAGTCAGAATACTCTAACTTTTTTGGCAGATTTTTTATTTGCTCTAAAAAATACTTA
>CALIKW010000080.1 GCA_938017915.1 uncultured archaeon
CAAATTTCTAACCTTAATTCAAATTTTTTCTCAAATTTTCTTACTTCCTTATTAGCAATTTCTGTAACTAAATTAATTACATAAGGCAAATCTTCATAGGGGGAAAAAGCAAGCTTATCGTATTCTTCCATCAGATTATCCCAATAAAAATTAAACATTTCAGAAATTTTTTGCTTGTTCTTTTTCAAGTAACTTTTTAATTTTTTCATACTCAAAAAATCGTAGCCATCTGCTACCATGCTCAAAGCCAGAACGTTTGCTGGATTTTCTATTCCGACTTTGCTTTCCTTGCATGGAGAGAAATCCTCTTCTACTTCCTTCAAATCATCTGCTGCCAAGTTCAAGAAGCTTGTTGCATACAGATAAAAATTCCCTAAACTATCCAAGTATTTTTCTTCTCCTCCTGAAAGAATATGACTAACTCTAGCCCAAGTTGCACCTATTTCTCCCAGCTTTCTTTGTGTTTCAAGAATCCTCTCGAGTGAACTTAAATTTCTTCTTATTTCTTCGATCCTTCCTTTTCTTAAGCAGAACCTGTAGTAAAAATCCTTTGCTTGAACATGGTCAAGCTGCTTTTCTTTTCTTTGCAGATATTCATGGAACGCTCTTTCACTTCTTTTTTTCAATCTTTCACTCCCTTCTTCCAATAGCGAATTAATAGCTTCAGCCAAAAGAAAAGACTTATTATTTTTGTGTTCCAACTTCAACAAATTTTTCTCATCTTTTAATAAAGAAAGGATATTTGGAAACTTTTCTTCTGGGCTGAGCAAATTTTCTAGACACTTATCTGTGAAATCATCCTTCAAGTCTCCTCCTAAGTAGAGAATAGTTCCGATTATCATATCCTCTATACATTCTCTAGAAAAAGTTGAGCTATAGCCTTTGTTGGAATTGAAGGAAGAAAGATTAATATTCCTAACAAACCAGGGAGGTCTTGTTTCTCTAATTTTTTTCTTAAGAATTCTTAAAATTTCAAGTCTGTTCTTATATTTTTCATTAATAACTTTTTCTGCCTCTTTTGCTCCAATTAAATTCTGAAGATTATACTTTTTTGCCAAGAATTTAGCACTTTTTCCGTACTTAAGCCCTATCCCAAGAATTTCAAATTTATTCCTTAATCTTAAAGCTAAGCTCATATTTTGAGTATAGAAGCAAAATTTAAATCTCTTTTTAAAATTTTAAAATTAATTTTAAATGATGAAATTCAGCATACTTTACGATCCAGATAAGTACTATTCAGTTGCAAGAATGTTTGAAGAAACTGTAAAAAACAAAGAAATTTTGGAAAAAGTATGTGATTTTTGGGTTGGTGGAACAAGGAGTTCATCAAGAGATATCAATTTTTGGTTGAAAAAGCTTAAGGAAAATGATTTTGAGGAAAGATTTCTTTTTCCTGCTAAACCTTCTCATGCTTTAAGTGGAAAGTATGCTAAATACATTTTAAGGCCAGAATTGCTTAATAGAACATCTTCTATCAAAAGCCAACTCGTTCATTTGTTCACAAAAGTAGGAAAGGCTGCAACTAGAATATTATACCCGACTGCCCCACCTTTTAACCTTGATTTTGGCTATTTAATTCTTAGCTCAGAAAGCAGTGTTGGAAAGTTTACTGGGGCGATAAATATTTGTGACGAAGATGCTTTAGAAAGAATAGAAAGATATATTAAAGAAAATAAAGAGTGCCATGGAATTTATGTAGAAAGTGGCTCAGGGGCAAAAATACCTGTAACAAAAAGAACTAATTTGTTGAGGAAAGCAAGAGAAATCGTTCCTAGTAGTAAAGTAGTTTATTGTGGTGGTGGAATTAAAAGTATGCACGAAATGCTCTTTCTTATGGAGTTGGATGTTCATCCTGTAATAAGTACTCATTTTGAAAGGAATCCGAAAGATATTTATAATTTTGCAAGAGAAGTGTATAAAAGAGCATAATGCTTTTAAGAAAGGTACATGTAATTAAAACTTCGTGGAGGATTGCTACTGGAGAAGGAGCTACCAAAATTATTCCGAAATTTCTTGAGGAATTGGGAGTTTATTCTTCATTCGTAGTTTGTGGGGAAAATACTCTTAAGATTGCTGGAAGAAGTGTGGAAAAATGCTTAACAAGAAGTGGGATGGAAGTTGCTCATGCTATAGTAGAAAAACCAGATTTAATAAACGTAAAAGTAATTGAGAAAAAAGCAAAAATAAAAAAGGCTCAGGCTTTGATTGGAGTTGGTGGTGGGAAAAACATAGATGTAGCTAAAACAGCAGCCTTTAAACTTAAAATACCTTACTTAAGTGTTCCCACAATTCCTTCGCACGATGGAATTGCTTCTCCATGCTCGAGCATATTTAAAGGAAGAAAAAAATTATCCTTGTTCCTTGAACCACCTGCTGGTATAGTAGTTGATATGAAGTATTTAAGTAAAACTCCTTTAAGATATTTTTCTGCAGGTGCAGGAGATGTTATCGCAAAATACACTGCTGTAACAGATTGGGAGCTGGCAAGAGAAAGAAAAAATGAATATTATGGTGAATATGCAGGAAAAATATCTTCCTTAGCAGCTTCTGTAATAATCGAAAATGCTTCAAGATATAAAGAAGATTATAAGTCTGCTGTGAGGCTTTTGGTTGAAGCTTTAATAAGTTGCGGGTATGCGATGAGCATTGCAGGTTCTTCAAGGCCTTGTTCTGGTTCTGAACATTCTTTTGCTCATGCAATAGATTTTATTTATCCAGAAAATCAGGCATTGCATGGTGAAAAGGTTGCTTTAGGAACTTTGATAATGAGCTATTTACAAGGAAAAGATTACGAATTAATAAGAAAAACTCTGGGAACTCTAAATTTGCCGAAGAATTATAGAGAAATAAAAATTCCAAAAGAAATTTTGATAAAAGCGTTAATTAAAGCAAGGAAGGTAAGAAGAAGGTATACTATTCTTGATGAAATTAAAATTAAAAAGAAAAGTGAGGCAGAAAAAATTCTTAAAAGAGTTAGTATCATTTAGATTTTCTCGTAATTTCTATGAAAAAATATGTTTTTGAAATTAAGTTAAATACGTGCATTAGAGAAAGGAATAAAGATACTACAAAAGCTTCCAGAATAAGGATCGAATAATTTCTTAGAACTATTTGGGAAGCAGAAACTATATTGGAAGTTTTAGTTTTAGAAAAAGCGTGATAAAGATCTTTAAGCTCGTAAAAAATTGGAAATAGAACTATGGAGGAAATAAAAAGTAAGACAAGAAAAATTAAGAATATTATAAATCTTGTTAGGACCCAAAAAGAAAATGTGGTAAAAACATTTTTTCTAACTATATTGAAGCTCCTTCCCAGCGCAAAATCAAAACTATCTTTTTTAATTATTACTGCGGGAAAAGCGAACAAGAAAATCCAATCTATTAAAAGTTGGAAAATGAAAGAAAACTCTCTTGAGAAAAAGGTTATCAAAACTAGAATAGAAATGATTAAGCAAAGAGCAAAAATTTGAGGATAAATTTTTGAAGAAAATTTCAAACATTTTTCAAAACCTTTTTTCATTTTCAAATCAAAAACAAGAGCACCACTAAACCATATGTTAATGAGAAGTGTTGCTATAAGAGCTATTGCTATTCCTATCAAGCTAGAATAAAAGATTTGAAAATCAAGGGAAGATGGAGTTGTCAAAAGTGAAGGCATCCTTGATATTATCGGAAAAATAAGAATTAAGGATATAAGAGAAGAAATTAAATAAAGCAAGAAGAAAGGCAAAAATCTATTGAAGTCAAAGGCCTCTTTTAAACTTCTTAAAATTACTTCTACTATCATTAATTGAATTAAGAAAATTTTTATATTTAA
>CALIKW010000081.1 GCA_938017915.1 uncultured archaeon
GTTATTTCATTTATTAATTTTAAATACCTTTGACATCCGTCTGTGAGATCTTTGTATAAGTTCTCAACATCACTCTTTTCTATATGTGGAGTTACAGCTAGTTCATACATTTTTAGTATTTTGTTTATGGTAAAATCGTTAATTTCGCTTATCAATTTATTTACATCCTTTACAATTCTATCTGCAATAGGACCTTTATGCAATCTTTTAATAGTATATGCATGATATGCTAATGCGATTGTAGAGTCTGCCAGTCGAGAATAAGGGGAATCCTTTCTTCGGAATGTCAAACAATATATTTTGAACATTCTTTCTACTACTTCATCAAAAATTTCATAATTCCAATTTGGCCAAGAACCTAACAATCTATTATTATTCATAAGCATTTTTTCTAAGGGAGACCCTGCAACCACTTCAGCTCTTCCAAAATCAAAGGGTAAATGTATATGTTTTCTTATGAACTCGATATTTTCATTTATCTCATCAAGTGTTGCCATTGGGTGAAAAATGAGTAAATTATAAGTTACTATAATGTCGAACTTTGTTAGGGCTGATATTGCCCTATGAATGTCTTCTAATGTTACTCTTCTTATTAAGGCTTTCAATCCGCTTTCACTAGCATTTTCTATACCTAAAAATACACCAACAACTCCTAACTCTTTTAGAGCAAGTGCAACATTTTCGTCAACGACATCAGGTCTAGCTTTAATTAAAAAGGCTACGTTCTCAGGATTAACATTTTTTGTTTCAATTGCTCTCTTAAGAGTTTTTAATCTTTCTATTGTTTCTTCTCTGGAAGGTAAAGTAAAATTATCGTCATGAAATTGAAATAACCTTACTCCATATTTATGATAAAGCTCACCTATTTCTTCGGCAATATTTTCAGGACTTCTGATGGCAAATTTCTTACCTTCTTTTTTAGAATGGAAAGCTCCAATGCAACAATAAAGACAACTGGAGTGCCAACAACCTCGACTAGCGACAAGTGTAGCAAATTTTTCTCCCAATCTTATTTGTGCTTGTTTGTTTCTTTTTGGAAAAGGAAGATCATCAAGCACTGGGAATCTATAATAACATTCATTTTCATGAATACCATTTGCTGTCCTATAAACTAGGTTAGTAACAGAAGATAAAGGAAAATTCCCAACAATGTGATTAGCAAGTTCAACTATTGTTTTCTCTCCTTCAAATCTTCCTACACTATCGATACCAGCTTGTGTTTCTAAAATTTTACGATACTCAAATGTCGGGAAATGACCACCAACTATGATATGACCTTTATAATTTAATTTACGAATTTCCTCAACTAGTTTAAAAAACATCTTGGCGAGAGACTGAAATGCAATTGAAATTCCAATGAGATGAGGCTTATATTTGGATATCATCTTTAAAACTTTGGGGAAATGTTCGTATCGAGAGCAGGGGACAATCTCTACTTCATGTCCATCCCTTTCTAAGACTGCTGCCAAGTATCTTATTGATAAGTTTTCTTCATCTTCTGCTCCAATGAGCAATACCCTAGCTTTTTTAATCTTTTCTTCATTAACCATTCAATTTAATTAATTTCTTATAAACTAGTTAAGATTTTCTGTCTGCATTTAATTCATTTCAACTTATTTTTTGTTTACATATTTTGAATAGCTTTCTATAAAAGATCTGTTTTTGTTATTGTGTGCAAACTAATGGTAAAATAACCAATTTGCTTATTTATTAGTCTTTTTAACTACCTTTTGATTACTTTTCCTTCTTTATTCCTAACCATCAGTTTAAGTTCATAATTGACAAAGTTTTAAATAGAATAATGACATCTTTAGTTTTTCATTTCTAGGGTAGCTAGCGACTAAATAAACTTGTAGTTCCAATACGACAAAATTCTATTAAAACAATTGATAAAAATGAACGAAACCATAAAGGATTTTCTGTTAGTGACGCAGATTGGTAGAGAAACCGAGAAAATTTTAAAATAATATTCACAAACTCTATTTATGAATTCGATACTTTTCCTCATTATGTTTGCAGTTTTTATAAACATGATTTTTACTCTTTTATCAATAGATGCTTATGCAAGAAGCACAACTATAGGAGAAGCAGATTACCTAGCTTTAATGTTCGGCGCTTCTTTCATCTCTATTTTATCCATAATTTATATTTACACTTTTTCCCATTTGCCAGAACTTTGGAAACAAATAAAAGGAAAAAAAGATTAGTATTGAATTCCCTTTGTAGTTGGTATTTTTTTCGGAAACTTCACATCTTTTATAACATTAACAAAATGTGCAACTTTATAAAGCTCTTTTGGAGCAAACCTTCCTGTTAAAACTACATCAGTCCTTTTTGGTAAAGATTTTAAGAATTTTATAACTTCTTTTTTATCCAAAAGCTTCCAGTGTAAGGCTAAATTTATTTCATCCAAAACAAGCAAGTGAGGCTTTTTCTCTTTCACAATTTTTTTGGCAAACTCTAAGCCTTTTTTTGCAAAAAGTTTGTCTGCATCACTTAAGTTCCTAACAATAAACTTTTTCTTCCCAAATCTATAAACTTTTGGTGAGCCATCAAGCTTAAACCATCCAGGCCTTCCGAACTGATAAATTTCGTAATAAGGTTTGAGTTTATTCCTAATTTTATATTCTCCTGTATTTTTCCACCATTTCAAAAACTGGATTATAATGACTTTATGCTTATGTCCTACTGAACGCAAAGCTAGCCCTAATGCATTAGTTGTTTTTCCTGCTCCTGTTCCGGTATAAAGGTAAATGTAGCCCATTATTCCACTTCTTTTTTTAACCAATTTTCATATTCCTTGTTCGATTCAACTTCTAACCTTGCTATTATCGGTACTTCATACTCATGAACTTTTTTAACTTCTTCTTTAATTTTCTTAAAATTCTCTTTTATAGTTTTTGCTAACAAAACATATTCTTTCGATTTCTCTATTTTTCCTTTCCACCAGTAAAAACTCTTAACAGGAAAAATGTTAGCACAAGCTATCAACTTTTTGTTAAGCAGATGCAAAGCTACTTTTTCTGCATGTTTTTTGCTTGGATTTGTTATATAAATAAAGATAATAGTCATTTTTTCACCTGTATTAAACTAAATTTATTTTCATTAGGATTTAACCTAATTTATCAAATACTTTCTAAATTTAAAACAATAAAACTATGAAGATGCTTTGCTAGACAAAGCTTTCCTAATTTCACTAATTAATTTTTCTATGCTTTCGTTAATTTTTTTGTTAATCCTTTTTTGAGTTTCATCAAATACCTTACAAAAAAATTTAAAAAGTTCTTTAAAATCCTTAATTGTGATGAGAAGAAAATCTTCATATATCCCACCTCTTCTTTCGTAGTAGAAACTTCTGTACTTTCTGTAAGTTTCTGGTGAAAAATAATTGAAAACAAGTTCTTCTCTTTCTTTCCTATTAACGGGCTTTTCACCTTTTACTATAAATAACAAATCGAAAACTCTTTCAAGCGAGTCGAACAGAAAAATGTAGGCACTCCTATAACTCTTCTTTTTTATTAAAAATATGCGATCTTTTAAATCCTGCTTTAATCCACTCAAATTTTTTTATTAGTTCTATTAACAACTTTTCCTCCATATACTATTTTTGGTACAACAAAGAAAATTTTAGAAAATTGGCTGTAAGGATTCGAAGCTACATACCTATGAGGAAGTGGAAGAAAGGAAAAATACGCTAAAAATTTAGTGGGGAAAATTTTGTTAAGAAGCACTTCACGATCAAAATTTTCATCTTTATCCAACTAGAAACTTTACAATTCTTTTTGCAGCTTTTCCGTCTCCATAGGGATTTTTAAATTTTGTAATCTTAAATTTAGAACTTTCAAGTTTTTGAATAAGCCTTCTACTATATTCAACGTTAAGTTTTGTTAAAAAGTTTATTCCAGTTTTTAAACCCTCTTGTCTTTCTGTTCTCCTTCTCAGTAAAATGCAGGGTTTTTTAAGCGTTAAGCTCTCTTCTTGAATAGATCCACCATCAGTTATTAAAAATTTGGAATTCTTGAGCAACCAAAGGAATTCTACATAACTCATTAAAGGAGAAAAATGTATGGTTTCTTTTTTTAGCTCTTTCCACAACCCAAATCTTTCTAATTGTTTTTTTGTGTTATCATGAATAGGCCAATAAACTGGCAAGGAAACACTTTTAATTATTTCAACAATTTTTTTCATTCTTTCTTTTGACTTAATATTTTCGTGTCTATGGATATTAACAACAACATACTTTTTTTCTTTCGGTTTTTTAAGTTGTTTCTTTTTTGCAAGTTTTAATGAAATCAAAACAGAATCGATAATAGTATTA
>CALIKW010000082.1 GCA_938017915.1 uncultured archaeon
GAAAAAAAGTTGATAGAGAAATTTTATAGAAAGAAATCAAGTTCTGATGGAAGTCTTGTTGGAGAAGAAGTTAACTAGAGAAGAAATAGCAAAATTTCTTGAGGAAAAATGTTGAAGGATTATTGATAAGACTTGAAATGGGTATTAAGTTAGGATTAATCGACTATTATAGCAAAAGTTTAGAAAATAGAATTCTCTAAATAAAGAAGGTGAAGAGGTTGAACCTTTTTTAAGGAAAAAGGTGAGAAATTCTTTAAAAAATTTAAAGAATTTTTGAAAAAAGTGCAAATGATAAAAAAGCGTATGTAGTTTGAATTTTTTAAATCAAAACTTTTAAGCGATTTCAAGCGCTTTAAATCAAAAAATTATTTATAAAAAAATATACAAAATTTTACAACAATACATTTAAATTAATTAGATTAAAAGAATTTTACAGGGCTTAATTCGGGCTTAAATTAGTTTCGGGCTAAATTAATTCGGGCTAATTCTAAGAAATGTTTAGTTAAAAGAGTATATAAAGGTTTCGATGGAAAAAAATACATTTTGAAGAAAATAGGAGGATTTGATGGAAACTATAATTAGGAGCGCATTAAGAAGAACAACAAGAGAAGAGGAATCACCTCTAACAAGGTTTAAACTACAAACAACATCTGGTGCAACTTTCTCGAACGTAGATTATTACAAATTAGCAGAGCAAGAGTTTGGTTTTTCGGTTAAGAAGGCTAAGATAGTTGTAGTTGGGTGTGGAGGAGCAGGTCAAAATGCAGTTACAAGATTAACAGAAATGGGGATTGAAGGAGCAACAACAATAGCTTTAAATTCTGATGCAAAGCATTTGGCAGTTGCAAAAGCTGACAGAAAAATACTAATAGGAAAGGAATTGACAAAAGGTTTAGGTTGTGGAGGTTATCCTGAAATCGGAAGAAAGGCTGCTGAGGAATCTAGGAATGAGATTAAGGAAGCAATGGAAGGAGCAGATTTGGTTTTTGCTATAGCTGGCTTAGGAAAAGGAACAGGAACAGGAAGTATTCCTGTAGTTTGCGAAATTGGGAAATCTATGGGTGCTATAGTGATTGCTGTAGTTACTATGCCGTTCAAGCTAGAAGGAGCGAGAATTTCAAAGGCAGAAGAAGGTTTAGCTAAGCTTAGAGAAGTTTGTGATACTGCAATAGTAATAGAGAATGATAGATTGCTGAAGTATGCTGGCAATTTGAGTATTCAACAAGCTTTTGCAGTTGCCGATGAGCTTATCGCGAGTATGATTAAAGGGATAACAGAAACCATTACCCTTCCAAGCTTAGTAAATTTAGATTACGCAGATGTTAAGGCTGTAATGCATTCTGGTGGGGTAGCTGCAATTGGAGTTGGTGAATCGAACAGTTCTGACAGAGCTAAGGATGCTATAACAAAAGCTTTGCTCAACCCATTGCTCGAAGTTGATTACACAGGAGCAACAGGTGCTTTGGTGCACATAACAGGAGGGCCTGATTTAAGGTTGGATGAAGTGAATCTCATAGGAGAAACTGTTGCTCAACACTTAGATCCAAGTGCAACAGTTTTCTGGGGAGCAAGGATTTTACCTGAGTTTGAAGGAAAGGTTCAGGTTATTGCAATAATAACTGGTGTAAAATCCCCATATATTTTAGGACCTATAAGTTTTGAAAAACCAATAACAAGAGAAGTCAGCCAAACTTTGGGTATTGACATAATAAGATAGAATTTGAGCAATTCTTTTTTTAAAAGAATACAGGTGATTTAGAAATGGAAGAAGAGGAAGATATTTACGACCCACTAAGCTATGATGATGAAGAAGAGCTCGAAGAGTTTTAGTTTTTTATTTTTTCTGTTTTTATTTTTTAAACCCATTCTATAAGTTTAGAACTTTCCAGTTTCTCTAAAATTCCGAGTATGGCAGCCTTAACTATATCTCTATTTCCATTAACAGAAAAAACATCAACCATTTGCTCTATGTTAGTTTTTCCGTCGCACTGAATCCAAACCAAAAAAGAAATTGGGTCTAAGGTATAAGTTTTTTTAGTTTCTTCGTCTAAAAGAATATAAAAATTCCCTGCTTTTGTCCACTGTAGTTCTTTTACTCTTTTTGGTTTTTTATCCTTCATTCTTTCCCTATTCTTCTGTAACTTCTTCTTCTGGTGGCCCTGATATATGTTTTATTATGACTATATCTCCAATTGCAATTACCATCGGATATGGTATTATTATACCTTTTTTCCCTTTTACTAGTTTTCCTAGGAAAGTATCCTTAGCAGCTTCTATAACTAGTGATCTTATCTTAAATCTTGATAAGTCAAGCTCTATGTCAGAGACCTTGCCGCAGTAAAATCCTTTGGATGTAAAAACATCTTTGCCGAACATATCATGAATGTCCTTAACTGTTATTGGCATTTTTATTCCTCCTCTT
The DNA here is from genome assembly GCA_938017915.1 of uncultured archaeon. Classification (GTDB taxonomy): domain Archaea; phylum Aenigmatarchaeota; class Aenigmatarchaeia; order CG10238-14; family SCSR01; genus CALIKW01. The sequence goes on from CALIKW010000082.1 coordinate 2,423, forward strand.
TCCAATTTAATATAAATTTGAAAATTTTAATTTAAATAGTTAGTGAATTATGTCCGGAATTACGGCTTTTGTTTATAGTGAGAATTATTTAAAATATTTTCTTGGAGAAAACCATCCATTTAAGCAAGTAAGGTCAAAGCTTACTTTAGAGCTTTTGAAAAAGTTAAATGCTTTTGATTCAAAAGCAAAAATTTTTAAAGGAAGAAAAGCAACTGAAGAAGAGCTTAGGCTTGTGCATTCGAATGATTACATAAATTTTGTTAGGGAGATGAGTGAAAAAGGTTATGGCTATTTGGATTATGGAGATACTCCAGCAACAAAGGGGATTTTTGAAGGAGCTTGTTATGTAGTAGGAGGAACTTTGAGAGCTTGTGAGCTAATAATGGAGAAAAAAGCTTCTCATGCCTTTAATTTTGCTGGTGGCTTACATCATGCTTTGCCAAATTCTGCCTCTGGGTTTTGTGTTTTCAACGATATTGCTATTGGAGTAAGGTATTTACAGAAAAATTATGGTTTAGAAAAAATAGGGATAATTGACATAGATGCCCATCATTCTGATGGTGTGCAAAAAATTTTTTATTCTGAACCGATATTAAAAATTTCTTTTCATAGAATTGGAATTTTTCCAGGAAGTGGTTATATAGAGGAAATTGGAAAAGGAAATGGTAAAGGGTATTCTGTTAATATTCCATTGCCAGCAGGAACCTTT
>CALIKW010000083.1 GCA_938017915.1 uncultured archaeon
CCGGAATCTTTTCCTTATCAAATTCTTATCCTGTTAAAGTTGAAAACAAAAAACTTTTAATAGAAAATGAAAGTTATGGAGAAAATGAAGAATTTGAAATTGAAAATATAAAATTTAAAATTTTGAACATAACAAATGAAAGCGTTTTTCTTGAAGGTTTTTTCTTCGGTAATAAGGATGTCAAGCACATACTCCCAAGCTACGTAACTTATACTCCTGATTTAAGACAATATGAATTTGGAGTTCCTGTAGAAATTTCAAGAGAATCGTCTTTAAGATTTGAAATTTTAACAGCAAATGCTGGAAGAAGGTTTGTTCCAGGAGGTTTTGTTTTAGATGCAGATTTACTTTACTACTTGGATGAAAAACTTGTAAGCGATCTTCCATTGCCTGTTCAAATGGCTGGAAGAAGGATTGAAAACATAATTATACTTGGATATGGCCCAAAAACTGATGTAACAGAAAAAATTAATTCTATAAAGCTTGCTTTAGAAACAGGAGAGCTTCCAAGTGCAGAATATGAGATTGAAAAAATTGAAGCAAAGATAAAAAATGTAAAGGAAAAAATTTTTTTGAGTATAGGAGGTATTTTCCTCCTTTCTCTTTTACTTTCTGCAAAAAAATATGGAAAGAAAGGTATTTGGCTTCCAGCAATTTTGGTTTCAGAAGGAATAATAGTGCTTGGTCTTGCCTCTATTTCTCAAATGGCCTTAAAGCCAGGATGGATTTTTGATTTTTACTCAGTTCTTGGCCTTTTCGTAGTTTTAGGCCTAAGCTCTTTAAACTATTTTTTGATTAGCGAAAAAATTTTGAAAAATAAGAAATTTGAGGTTATAATTAAATTTAAAAAAATTGGTGAAGCTGGTAACTTAATAAGAATTTTTACTTTAATAATTTCATTTTTAATTTTATTCTTACCTATAAGAGGATTTGGTTTATCCCTTTTAGCAGGAATGGTTTTGACCTTTTTAACTAATTCTATATATGCAGAAAAAATTAAAAGTTAATCTTGAAAATTTTCTTGAAAATTTTAATCGAAAGTTCTTCATTCAAAGCTCTTGGGAAAAGGAAGCCAATCAAACCCCCTACTATAACATCAGAAGGATAATGAACACCTATGTAAAGTGAGCCTATGGGAATAAGAATTACTAAGTAAAAAATTATTAAAATCTTAAGCCAAATGGGGAAATCTTTTGGAAGGAAGAATAAGCAAAGCAAAGCAACGAATGCATGAGTAGAGGGAAAAGAAGGGTCTGCTTTTGTGAAAAAATAATTTATTTCTTGATAAGTAACATAAGGTCTTTCTCTTGCTACTATGAATTTAAGCGAAATTACAAAGGCCATTCCTATTAGAAGTGAAGCTATTAAATGTATAGCTTTTCTCGTTTCTTTTTTTCTGTAAAAGAGGAAAAGGAGGATTATAATGTAAGCATATATAGAAAAAATTATAAGAGCAAAAGCCAAGTTTAACAAGGGAAAAAATGGCTGATTAAAAAATTTTAAAATTTTGACGTCAAATTCTTGCAAATTCATAAAATCAAAAACCTCGATTTATTTCCGTTTGAAAAGAACAAAATTTCATCCCCACACTCAACGCATTTTCCTATTAAAGGAATTCTCCTGTAAAACATGTTGCACTTTCTACAAGCAAAACCCTCGAATTCTTTAAGAGCTTCTTCCTTAACCCTATTTTTTATTGCCTCACTTAAAGCTAATTGTTTCCCCATACCTATGAGCTCTGCCCTTGAAAACCCTACAGCCTCAAAAACCCTTTCTAAAGGAGGAAGTAACTGGCTTTCAACATAGTAATGAGAATCTATTTGCAGCTTATTCTTCTTTACATACTCAGGATCCTCTGCCCTTTTTGAAAGTATTTGGGGTCCTTTAATTATAACAAAACTCACTCTATCCCCAATTCCAGGTGCTTCTCCAACTCTGCTCCTTAATTTTTTAACAAGCTCAACATGGGGCTGAATCCCCTTATACTCTTTTAAACTTTTTGAAATGCTCTTTGTAATTACCAAATCTTCTATCGGAATTTCATTTTTCTCCAACTTTTCTAAAATATTCTTCACATAATCATAAGCTTTTCTTGGATTTTGCTCTTTTAAAAGAATTTCTAAAACTGTGTAAAGGGTTTTGCTAACTAAATCGCACCAATCCCTTCTAATTGTTTCTATTCCCTTCATCACAATTTTTTCTTCATAATTTCCATCCTTTTTTTCAACTGCCAATCCAGCATACCTCTTTTTTGTAAGAATTAGCAAACTCTTAAAAACACTTTCTATCTTCATTTTAACTATACCCTCAAGCTTTTTGTTTATCTCTTCTTCAAGCCTTTCTCCGATTTTAAAAGCTTCTCCTATTTCGCTTACTCCAGTCTTTACCATTATGCTGTCAGTATCACCATAAACAACTTTATAGCCCAAGCCTTCAACTATCTGCTTTGTTTTTTGAATCAATTGTCTTCCACAGCTTGTTATGGCACTTGCTATTTCCAAAGCATAAAGTCTTGCCCTTACATATCCTGTATAACCATAAAAGGCATTTGCCATGATTTTTAGAGCATATTGTCTAGCATCCAATATCCTAAGCTTTTCTCCACTTGCCTTTTCCATTTCCTTCTTAATCTTATCCCTTTCTTCTATTAGCTTTGAAAGAATCCTTGGTATAATTCCCTTCTTTACTTTTTCTGAAACAAATTTTGCTCCACTCGGAGTTTCTATAATTTCAATATCATTTTCATACAAAAGTGTTGTTGGGCAGATATTATAAGCAATGAAAATTGAGGGATACATTGCCTTAAAATCCAAATAAACTACTGGCGATACATGAAGCCCAGTTTCAGGTTCAAGAACAAGAGCTCCCTTAAATCCCTTTGCTATTCTCTCCTCATTTCTTTTTGCTATTTCTTTTGGAGTTGGTTTGCAAGGTATAACAAAATCGCTCTTGTTAAATTCTCTTAGCAAAAGGTTTTCTATTCTGCTCGATTCTCCTGAATCCAAAACATCTTGGAGCAAAAGGCCAGAAATTTTTGAAAGTTCAATAAATTTATCTAACATTTTTCTTTCTAGCAAAATTCTTAAAGCAAGGATTGCATCTTTTCGCGTATATGTTATTAAGCTATCTATCTGCTCTTCAGAACCATTCCAGTATTTTTTTATTTCGCTATGCTTTATATCAATTTTATCTTCACCCAAAAGAGCCCTTGAAACATCCCCTAAGCCATATCTTTTAAGTCTTAACAAACCCTTGCCAACAGATTCTTTTACTAATTCATAAACATCTACAACAATCCTTCCTGGTACATAATTCCTCTTTTTAGCTCCAAGACTTTTTGAGCTTGCCCCTTTATCTTTACATCTTCCTATATTCCTGCTTAACTTATTCTCAGAAAACCTGTCTAACAAATAAGGCAAATCAAAGTTATTTATGTTATAGCCT
>CALIKW010000084.1 GCA_938017915.1 uncultured archaeon
TAATTAAAAGTGGAGAAATAATCGTTGATGGAAAGATTAGAAAAGATCATGCCTATCCTGTAGGATTGATGGACACACTTTCTATTCCAAAAATTAAAAAATATTTTAGAATTGTAATGGGGAAAAAAGGATTAGAATTGAAAGAAATTTCAGAAGAGGATTCGAAAAAGAAAATTTGCAAAGTAATTAATAAAACATGCGTTAAAAAAAATAGACTACAACTCAACTTGCATGACGGAAGGAATATATTAGTTGAAAAAAATTTGTTTAAAACTGGAGACTCGATTTTAATTGAGCTTCCTTCTCAAAAAGTTTTAGAACATGTAAGACTTGAAGAAGGTGCTTTAGCCTTAATTACAAAGGGAAGTAATGCTGGAAAAATTTGCAGAGTAAAAGGTTTAATTAAAAGGAAAAGCCTAACAGAATCTTCTTTAGTTATTTGTGAAATTGAGGGAAAAAACTTTGAAGTTAGAAAGGATTCTTTAATCGTAATAGGAAAAGATAAGCCAATGGTGGAAGTATGAATGTTATGAGAGAAATAAGAATAGAGAAAGTTTGCTTAAATATAGGATGTGGAGGAGATTTGGAAAAAATTGAAAAGGCAGAGAAACTTTTAAAAAAGTTAACTGGAAGAGAAAAAGTTTTAATAACAAAATCTAAGAAAAGGTCAACTTTTGGGATCGCAAAAGGTAAGCCTATTGGAGTAAAAGTTACTTTAAGAAAAAAAGAAGCTGTAGAATTCTTAAAAAAAGCTTTTGCAGCACTAGACAACAAAATTAAACAATCAAATTTTGATGAAGAAGGAAATTTTAGTTTTGGAGTAAAGGAATACATAGATTTGCCTGGCATTAAGTATGATCCATCAATAGGCATGTTAGGCTTTGATGTTTGCGTTACTTTAGAAAGACCTGGATTTAGGATTAAAAGAAGGAGGAGAGAAAAAAGGAAAATACCAAAAGTACATAAAATTAAAAAGGAGGAAGCTATAGAATGGGTTAAAAAGAATTTTGGTGTTGAAGTTGAGCCCTGAAGAAATAAGTAAGTTAGTTGGAATAATATTTAAAAAAGCAGAAATGGAAAAGGATTTTAAAAAGGTTTATTTGCAAGTTATGCAAAAAATTTTTGAAATAGAAACTTTTGGGGAATTTAGCGAAATTGATTTTCTTGAAATTTTTGGTGAAATAGGTGGTTAGAAAAAGGAGAGAAATGATTAAATGTAGAAGATGCGGAAAAAAGCGTGGAGTAATAAGGAAGTATGGGTTATTTTATTGTAGGCAATGCTTCAGGGAAATCGCAAAAAAAATAGGTTTTAAAAAATATAGTTAAATTTAAAAAACTTATATTAAAATATGAGAATAGTAAAAATTCTGGCTGTTTTGGCCTTGGGAATAGCAGTTCTCGCACTATCTTTCAATTATTTCGTAAGGGCAGCAACTGTTACAGCAATCTCAGGATATTTAATCCTACTTGACCAAAAAGTCTCTCAAGATGACTATATGTACCTTGGTGAAAAAACGTTCTCAACCATAGTTTATTTACCAACTAATAACGCAGAAGGAATAGTAACGTATTGTAGTTTTACATTTCCAGACGGAATTGACGAAAAAGCTGATATAACAAAAGATGGTATAGTAGATTATGCAGACCTTTACTTAGTTTCTAAATCTTACGGGTGTGAAAAAAATCAAGCATGCTGGAATCAAACTTTCAACATTGAGAAATGCTACTTCACTTACTCTGGGAAAAAGTTTCAGGATCCGTCTGGAGATTGCTACATAAATGAAACAGATTTGAATCTTGTAAATAAGAACTATGGAAAAACAACTAACCCGTCCAGTCCAAATTGTGATCTTGATGAAGTTTGTAAATCAGATGTGAACAAGGATGGAATTATTGATATATCAGATATAGCACTCCTTGGATTCAACTTCAAAAAATATGCGAATGAATTTGAAAATTACAGAAATATAAAGAAGGGCGATACGGATTTGAACAAGGATGGAATTGTTGATATATCAGATATATCCATTGTGGCTAGAAACTTTGGTAGTATGGCAAACCATCAGAATTGCTCGACGACTAACTTAGAAAACCTTGGCAATAATAAATACAGAATTAAAGTAAATGGAAGAGGGCTATACTACGTAGGAGTTTCGTATAAAATAGTGCCAGTGTAAGCATGAACTTTAAAGTCCTTTTTTTTCATCTATTTTTTATAACATTTTTAGCATTTAAAATTTCTTTTTCGCAGGAATACATGAACACGATTTGTAAGAATGGCATAACCATATATCCGAACAAAACAAGTTGCACAGATTTAATCTATGTTACAAAGGAAGAAATTAAAAGTGAAGAAACTAAAACATTACCTACGATTTTAATTATAGCATTAATTTTATGTTTAGTTGGGACCCTTAGCTTTATTTACAAAAAATTTTTAAAAAAAGAAAAATAAGATTTCTATGAAAGCTTTAGCTTTAATTATTTTTTTCATTCTTATTCCCATTGCTTTTTCACAAAATTATCGAATTTGCTCTGCAGACAATTGCCAGCAAAGTAATGATTTCCCTTGTTTTATTCAGTCGCTTGGCCTATGGTGTTGTAGTAGTAATGAATTCCCACACACAAACGATTGCTATGGTACAAAAATACTTTTTAATGAAATTCCTTTTGCAAAATTCTGCGATTATAAAAATTATTTAGGGGTAAATAGTAATTTAAATTCTTTAAATATAACGACAAATGTAGGTTATGATATAATTCAATATAATGAAGTTGAAATAGATTGTAACTTGAATAATAAATTTTTTTGTACCAACATAACTTCACCAGGCTTAGTTGTTTGTACTAATTCTTCCCCTTACTTCAATTTTTCTGGAAATAATTACTTAAAATGTAACATTTCTCACCCAACAGTTTTTATACTCAATTCAACCTTTATTAATTTTAAGCCCTTTAATTTTTCTGTAAGATTTGATTCAACGGAAATCCAAAGTGGCATAAGCATAATTCCAATTTATTTGAAATCTAACAGTATAATTCCGTCAGATTTTACATTAAAACTCACTGCCTTAAGCAAAGATGTGAGAATTTATGAAGAATTGAAAAAAACCAATACTTTAAGATGCAAGGAAGAGGAAAAAGTTTCTTATATAATTGAAACAATTTCTCCAGGAATAGCTAAATTCAACCTTTTAGTTAAGCCGAATTTAGACATTCCTTGCTTACAAGATTTTGATTGCCAAGTTTTTGAAAATGGTAAGTGTGTCGATGGGAAATGCTGGGCATTTTACGACTTTTCTATAGAAGTAAAAAGTAAAATACCAGAATTCGATTATACTTATGTTTATATCTTTTTCCTCTCAATTCTCGCCTTAATTTTCATTCTTTTACTAATAGAAGCTATAGTAAGAAGATAAAATGCCCCTGCCGGGATTTGAATTCCCGGATGTTAATCATCTCCCGGGTCGCTGGCTTTCATCTTTTATCAAACCTTTCGAACTCAATCGAAAGGCCAGCATCCTTGGCCGGACTAGACGACAGGGGCTTAAATATAAATTTAAGCTTATAACTTAAAAATTAAATTCTTAGCTCTTTTGAAACAACTTTCCAAATTTCTTCTTGACTTTCATTCATTTCTTTAGAACCATCTATTACAATCCATTTCGCTTCTTTATCACTTTTTGCAAGTTTTAAATAAACTTCTCTTATTTTTTCCAAATTTTCCTTTTCTCTTTCAAGTCTAGAAATTATTTCCTGCTTAGTAAAATCTTCTATGCTGGATTGCATAACCCTTTTCATGCTTATTTCCACAGGAACGTCTATTAAAAAAACAAGGTCAGGCTTTAAAGCATACTTTTCTATTTCAATTAGCCATTCTAATGGAATTCCTTTCACACTTTGATAAGCAAAATTGCTGTAGCAATACCTATCTGCTAAAACTATTTTTCCTTCTTCTTTAAATTTTTTTATTCTTTCTTGGTGTCTTGACCTATCTGCTGCAAACAAAAGGCTCTGAGTAAAAGGATCTAAATCAGCTTTTTTCGTTAATCTTGCTATTTCACTTTCATAATCCGGAAAAGTTAAAATCACAACATCCTTGCCCTTTTGTTTTAACCTTTCTGCTAAAAGCTCTAGATGAGCTCTTTTTCCAGAACCTGTTATTCCTTCAAACACAATAAACTTGCCCTGCATACCAAAAGGAATTAGAATTCTTCATTTAAAAAGTTATGCTTAGTAAAATTTTTTAAAAGATCAATAAATTTTTAAGACCCAAAGCTAAAAGAATTTTATGGGAACTTTTGAATATAAAGGAATAAAAATTGAATGGCTTGGTCATGCTTCTTTCAAAATTTCAAACAAGTTAAAAATATACGTAGACCCTTACATTTTGCCGAGTAAGCCAGAGAAAGCAGATTTAATTTTCATAACTCATGAACATTACGATCATTGTGCAGTCGAAAATATTAAAAAAATTGCAAAAGAAGATACAGAAGTAATAATAACTGAAGATTGCATAGCAAAGCTAAGAGGTTTAAAAACTTTCCCTGTAGTTCCTGGTAAAAGTTATGAAGTAAAAGGAATAAAATTCGAAACAATTCCTTCATACAATATAGCCAAGCCATTTCATACAAAAGCAAGCAATTGGGTTGGTTATGTTATCGAATTAGAAGGAATAAGAATTTATCATGCAGGAGATACAGATGCCATTCCAGAAATGAAAGGTCTGAAAAATATAGATATAGCCTTAATTCCTGTTGGTGGAACTTATACTATGGATGCAAAAGAAGCAGCAAATGCTGTTAATTCATTCAAGCCAAAAGTTGTAATACCAATGCATTATGGTGAAATAGTAGGAAGTAAAAGGGATGCAGAAAAGCTTAAAGAATTGGTAAAAGAAACAAAGGTAGTTGTTTTATAAATTAAGCCTGAGTTATAAAAGAGCTTCT
>CALIKW010000085.1 GCA_938017915.1 uncultured archaeon
CTCTTCTTACTTATTTCTATTAGTGGCTCTGGAACTTCAAACCTTTCCCTTTTTTCTACTTTTTCAGGCATTTGCTTAAAAGCTTCTTCCAAAAGTTTCTCATACTCCATACTCAACCCTCTTCAAAATTCCCGGCTTAGGTTCGAAAAGTTCGCCAGAATTTAACAATTCATCTATAGCATTTTCAATCTCCTTTTCTGGCAAATTACTTAACTCAATTATTTTTGCAATTTCCACGCCTTCACCTTCATCCAATTTTTCAATTAACTCCAAAATAGCAGGCTTATAATCAACCCTTTTACCCATTTCCAAACTTTCTAATATGAATTTTACACATTCCTCTTCCATTCCATATTTTTCTTTAGCATACTTCATTAACTCTTCTTCTGGCAAATTGCTTGCATTTTTTATATCCTCAAAAATTCTTTTTTGTTTTATTAACTCCTTTAGAATTTCAAGCTTCCTTAAAATCTCAAAGTTTGGCTCAACCTTCCTTCCAATTTCAAAAGAAATGTAAAGCTCAGCATTAAATTCCTTAATTTTTCCTATTATTTGGACCAAATCCCCAACTTCTAATTTTTTTAAATTCTCAATACTTTCTCCAAAAGCCTTAACCCTTATGCTCCCACTTCCGTCATTTATTATTAAAAAAGCATAATTTTCTTCTTCACTTAAAAATTTATTTACAACACTTCCAACCAAATTAACTCTTGAAATTTTTTGGCCAAAAGGGGAAATTAAAAAACTTTCCTTAAAATCTTCCTTGCTTCCGTGGAAAAATTTGCCTTCCAAAATGTCCTTTATCCTAACCTTTTTTGCAGGCTTTCTTCTCATGCAATCAGATCTTTTGTACAAAACCTGGAGAAGGCTCGAAAATAACGCCTTCGCTCTTCATACTTCTCAATATATTTTCTGGATTATCCACACCACTTTCCTTAGCCTTTCTAATTATTTCATCTACAGGAATATTTTTTCCAAAAGTTTGGGTAAGTTCTTCTATTATATCCAGCATAATCCTTATTTTACCCCTTTGAGAGCTTGGTATATGACCTTCTGCCCTATCTATATCTATTTTACCAGTCTCAGGATCAAAACCAAATTGTCTTAGTGAAGCTTTCATTAAATTTATAGCTCTCATAGCATCTTCTACTGTTACTTCATTCCTTAATTGCACTTTAGCCGAAGCTTCAGCAAGTCTTATTAAAGCCTCATACTGTCTTAAAGTTATTGGTATAGGAGCTTCTTCACCACTTGCCTTTTCTCTCAATTTAACAAAAAAATCTTTTATAACCTCTCCTGCTTCTTTCGTTAATTTTGGGTGACAATTCTTCCTTGCATAAGCTACATACTTTTTAATAAACTCAGGTTCTATTTCTGGTTTTATTTCTTCTTCTCCATAATGTCTTGCTTTGAGTATATGTTCTGCTATTTTCGAATCCAATTCTGGATTTGGTATATCTCTTAAAGCAAATTTTAAGTCAAATCTTGCTAATATAGTTTCAGGAATATCTATCTGCTCTTTTATGGGCAAATAAGGATCAAACCTCCCAAACTTTGGATTTCCTCCTGCAAGAATTGAAGTTTGTGCCGGAAGTGTTGCCACTATGCTTGCTTTAGCTATACTAATTGATTGCTGTTCCATTGCTTCATGTAAAGCTATTTGATCTGTTTTTTCAATTTTTTCAAATTCATCTATAGCACAAAGACTTTTATTGCACATAACCAAAGCTCCAGCCTCTAAAACCCATCCTCCTAAAAATTCCTCATCTCTCACAACAGTCGCTGTTAATCCAGTGGCTGTATTATGACAAATTACTCCTCCAAAACCAGCAACAAAATTATTAAAGTTCTCAACCACCAAATCATATACAAACCTTTTAGATGGTTTTATTCTTTTAATTTGTTTTATTTCCACAAACCCTAAATCTGAGTAGAGAAGAGAATTTACTAGTTTAATTTCTCTAAGCAAGAGCTTTCCTTTTTCTGTTAAGAAATATTCTGCTCCTCTTTTTTTGCAAAACTTAAATGCGAACCCTTTTCTTACAAGAGAATTAAGATATTGTAAAGCAGATTTTTTGTTTATTTTACAAATTCTTGATAATTTCTCTGCATTAATACCCTTTTTCAACATTTCTAATCTTCGGAAAAGTAAATTATTGTAAGGTGAAAATAGCATTTTTTGTGCAACTTTTGAAACTCTTCTGTAACCATCTTTTGCTAGCTTTGAAATTTTTTCAGAATTAAAGCACTTTAAAGGGGGGTAGCCATGAATTCGGGGGGTGCTAAAGATGCCTTTTAATAGTTTACTAACTTTTGGAGCTTTAAGCTCATAAACTTTTGTGTTCACAAAGCTCGTATGATCCTGGAATTTTATCTTTCCTCTAATTCTTCTTGTCACAAAGGATGAAATAATGCCATTAAGCAAAAATAGATATTGCAAGTCTGATGCAAGTTCTTTGGAGACTGTGACACCGTAATCTCCTTTAAGGTAGGCTTTAATAAATTCAATCTGATTTTCAGTTGATGTATTAAAAACTATTAATGGAA
>CALIKW010000086.1 GCA_938017915.1 uncultured archaeon
CATTTTCCTGAATTAGGAGGATATAGGAAAGAAGGATATGAAACATTTTCTAAAACAGAGGAGTTTTCAAAAAGTATAGAAAAACTCTTGAAAATAATTGATGAAAAAATTGCTGGAATATTGTGCAGCGAATATTTGTGGTTCAGATGTCATAGAAGATATATTGCAAACTACTTGGCAAAAATTGGATATGAAGTTATTCATATTTTTGATGTAGAAAAAATACAGAAGCATAAGCTTAAAGATAAGGACGTGGAAGAAAAAATGAAATTAATAATTTACTGTGATAAAAGAGCTAGAAAATTTTAACTGCTTAATTAATTAAACTACTCTTCCTTAGCTTTCTTTTCGACTTCTTCCTCAATTCCCATCTTCTCTACTAATTCCTTATACCTATTACGAATAGTAACTTCAGTAATTCCAAAAATATCTGCTACTTCACGTTGAGTCCTTTTTTCTCCAACCAAAACGCAAGCAATATAAACAGCTGCTGCAGCTATACCAGTAGGACCTTTTCCTCCAGTAATATCAAACTTCCTAGCCTTTTTCAAAATTTCCACAGCTTTTGCTTGGACTTTATCGCTCAACCCTAACATCGAACAAAATCTTGGAACGAATGTAATAGGGTCTGCAGGGAGAATCCTTATTCCCAATTCTCTAGCAATATACCTATAAGTTCTCCCAATTTCCTTTTTCTCAACTCCGCTTGCCTCTGAAATTTCATCCAAAGTTCTTGGAGAGCCAAACTCCCTTGAGACTGCATAAGTTAAAGCTGCTATAACAGATTCAATGCTCCTTCCTCTTACCAATCCTTTATTAACTGCCTCCTCATAGTACCTTGCTATCCTTTCATGAATAGAACGTGAGAGATTTAAGAAGGAAACAATTCTTTGCAATTCAGAAAGAGCAAAGCTCAAATTTCTATCTTTTGACCTAATTAACCTCTTATGCCATTTTGTTAACCTATAATATTGAGCTCTCTTTTTCGCAGGAACCTTGTAGAGTTCGCCAACACCCTTTCCTATTTCTGTAGTTAAGCCTTTGTCATGCTTAGTAAAAGTTAGAGGAGCTCCACCCCTTGCCCTTCTTGACATTTGCTCAGAATCAAAAGCTCTCCATTCTTGCCCCACATCTATCATATCCTCTTTTATAATCGCCCCGCATGATTTACAAAACAATTCTCCCCTTGAAGGATCTTCTATAATGTCGTAGCTTCCGCATTCAGAACATCTTAAAGCTCCTTTTTTCTTAACCTCTTTTTTTCTTGGCATTTTATCACTTTTTAGTAAATATTCAAAGCGAAAGATTAATAAAATTATATATCGAAAAGTATTTAAAATTAACGTTTTTAAAGTTTATAAGTTTATATAAAAAGGTATGGAAAAAATAAAATTTGAGCTTGAAGAAGAAATTTACAATGAAGCTGTTAGATTAAGAAGAAAATTTTTCTCAAGTTTTAATGAATTAGTTAGAACAAGTATTAAGGAGTTGTATGAAAAGAAAATGGGGAATTGGCCTCCAATAAAAGAGAGCGTTTATGATCATATTCTAAGAAAAAGGTTGGAAAAATTAAGAAAATCATAATTTATTTAAAAATCTAAAGCTAATTATGAAATCTCAAGCAGCCCTTCTTTTCCTTTTTATGTTAATACTCTTTTTTCTAACAATATTCTTCCTTTTCTTTTGGAGACAATCTTCACCCACAGGTGTTTTTGAGTGCGAGTGTGATATTCCGCAATATGGAAAAAGGGAAGTTTTAATTACAGTTCAAGTAAAAGGGGAAGAATGGGCTGCTAAATCACTTTATCCAACAAACATAACTTTAAACATACTTGGCTATTCTGTTCCATGCATTTGCAAAAGCTATTAAATTTTTATTTTCTTTGCTATTTTTGGCTTTCTTTCTGTTTTACTTCCGCATATACTACAAATCTCATCCTCAGAAAATCTTTTGCAATTCCTACAATATTTTCCCCAAACTATGAATTTTGAGATTTTTTTGTTAAAGATGGAAATAAATTTTATCCCCAATTTCTTAGCAACATTTTGTATATTCCTATCATCTGAAATTATTGTACAATTTTCTTCTCTTGCAAGAGCAAGAACTTTAAGGTCAGTGCTTGAAAGCTTTTCTATATCTCCTGTTTCCGTAGCAATTCTTTTAACCTCTTCCAAGAATTTTTCCTTTGGTTCTTCGACTTTTAAGTTTAAAGCAGAGAGCTTTATTCTACTTATTTTATCTTTAACTTCTTCCAAAACCTCCTCTACACTTAAAATCTCATTAAAACTTCTAAAATCGTTTAAGTATATTATTGCAGAAGTGTCCAAAACTACTTTCATACTTTTAAATAAAACCTTTGATTTTAAATTATCCTATGTAAGATTGTTCAGGAGCACTAACTTTAACTTTTGGTCTCTTCCTGAAAAACTCCTTATAATAGCTCCAAATTTTTTCTCCCTTTTCGCCTGGAATGATTTTAATTATTATTTCTTTAGGCCTGAATGGTTGCTTTTCTGTAGGATTGTAATCTATCAAAACTATATCACCAACTTTAACCTTATCCTTAATTCTTGGATCAACAAGGTAAGTTATTATATTTTCGTCCCAAGTCTCAACAACAGCTTGGACAGAAAGGTCTGAGCTCTCTGTATCTTTTTCTGAAAGAACTTCCAATACTCTTCCTACATGATAGTAAACCATTTTTTCCCTATTTTTAATTAATTTTCAAATTTATTAATTCGCTTTATAATCTATATAGAGAAAATGCCAAGGAAAAAGGGCTTACCTGAATGGGGTGGATTGGTAATTTGTAAAGTTAAAAGAGTTACTCCTTATGCTGCGTGGTGCGATTTGGAAGAATATCCTGGCATAGAAGGGATGATTCATATAAGCGAAGTTGCTGGGAAGTGGGTTAAGGATATAAAAAAATTTGTAAAAGTTGGAAAGCAGTACGTTGCAAAAGTTGTTAAAATAGATTATCAGAAAAATTTTGTAAATTTAAGTCTGAAAAGAGTAAACGAAAGGGATGAAAAAGATAAGTGGAACGATTTTAGGAAAGAGGAAAGGGCAGAGAAAATTCTTGAGCAAGTAGCAAAGGAGTTGAATAAGAGCTTGGACCAAGCTTATGAAGAAGTTGGATTTGTTTTGCAAGAAAAGTTTGATAGCCTTTTTTCTGCTTTTGAAAGTATTTCGAAAGATGAAAAAATCTTAGAAAAAATTAACATAGAAGAAAAATGGAAAAAGGCATTGCTCCAAACTATCAAAAAAAGTTTTAAGGAAAAGGAAGTGGAAATAAAAGCAGAAGTGGAAATAAAAAATTTTTCTAGTAACGGGATTGAGAGAATAAAAAAAGTCCTAACAAATTTAGAGGAAAATTTTGGTTTGGAAATAGCTTACATATCAGCTCCAAAGTATATAGTTAAAATCAAAGGGAAAAACCCAAAAAAACTTGAGAAAAAAATGACTGAAGCTTTGGAATTTTGTATTAAAGAAATTAAAAAGCTTAATGGTATGGCTTCTTACAAGATGATAAGATGAAGAAATGCTTGGATTGCAAAATTTATACTTTCAAGGATTCTTGCCCTAAATGCGGTAAAAAAACCACTAACCCAATTCCACCGCCATTTTCTCCTGAAGATAAATACGGAAAATATAGGAGAGAGCTTTTGAAAGAAAAAGGAATTTAAAAGAAATCACAAAATACAAATTAATTTAAATTAATAATATATTATGGTAACTCAAATAATCGAACTTGAAAAACCTAAGCTTAAAAATCCTATTTTTATAGAAGGCTTGCCAGGAGTAGGTAATGTTGGAAGAATTGCAGCAGGCTATTTGGCTGAAGAACTTAAAGCAGTTAAGTTTGCAGAATTACTTTCTTCTCATTTTATGCCATTCATACTTTTACATCAAAACAGTGTAGCACATGTTCTTAAAAATGAATTTTATTACTGGAAAGCCAAGAAAAAAGGGCAGAGAGACCTTATAATTTTAATAGGAGACTCCCAAAGCACTACACAAGAAGGTCACTATGAAATTGTTGAAACTATTTTGAATTATATTAAAAAGTTCGGCGTGAAAGAAATGTTCACATTAGGTGGTTTGAGCATAGGAGAGCAAGTTAAAGAGCCGAAGGTTGTGGGTGCAGCAAATGACGAAAGTTTAATTAAAAAATATTCAAAGTATGGAATAGACTTTGATTCTGGGGGTAAAGTTGGTACGATAGTAGGAGCCTCAGGCCTTCTCATAGGTTTTGGAAAGTATCATGGGATAAAAGGAGTTTGCTTATTGGGAGAAACCTCTGGATTTCCTATAATTCCGGATCATAGAAGTGCAGAAGTTGTTCTCAAAGTTTTGATTAAGATATTGAATGTTCAAATAGATACATCAAAAATCGAGAAAAAAGTTAAAGAAATGGAAGAATTTATGAAAAAGATAGAAAGTGTAGAAATGAAAGCAATTTCTCAGCTGCTTAAAGCACAAAAACCAAAGGAAGAAAAGCTAACGTATATCGGCTAAGTTTTTTAAATTTTAAAACCTAAAATTCTTGTTATGCCAAAACTTTTAGTTTCGAAACAAAAATATCTAGCTTCAGGAATACACATAGGAATGAAAAGTAAAACAAAAGATATGGAAAGGTTTATTTATAAGGTAAGAAGTGATGGAGTTGCTACTTTAAATTTAAAAATTATAGATGAAAGGCTTAGAGTTGCTTCTAAATTTTTAGCAAGATCAAAAAAAATATTGGTTGCTGGAAGACTATTAGTAACTCACAACATAATTAAAAAATTTGCTGAGGCAGTTAATGCTTATGCTGTTGCTGGAAGGTTTATGCCAGGAAGCTTGACAAATCCAAGCTATCAAAAATTTTTTGACGTTGATGTAGTTTTAGTTACAGATCCCTTAATAGATAAGCAAGCTGTTGACGAAGCAGTTAAAGCTAGAATTCCTGTAGTAGCAATTTGTAACACCTTTAACCAAACAAGGAATATAGATTTAGTTATTCCTGCAAATAATAAAGGGAAAAAATCTTTGGCAATTATATTTTGGATCCTTGCAAGGGAAATTTTAAAATTAAGGGGGGAAATAAAATCAGATTCTCAATTTAAGTATAAAATCGATGATTTTCTTGTTTAATTTTATTTACCAACACTTTCTCAAATTGCCTTTTCTCTTCTCCTTCTCTTAAAGATACGAAAATCTTTGAAGGATGCCATTTAAGCCTTTCTTCGTAAAGTTCAATGGCTCTCTTAATTTCAATTATTCCTAAATCACACATTTCTCTTACTCTTTTAATTAAAGCAGTTTTGCTAATTCCCAACTTCTTGTAAAGTTCATCTAAGGATGCATAGTTCTTTCCTCTTAAATATTCAAAGATTTTTCTTACGCGCCAATCTTCAGCTAACGAATAAAGTTCTTCCTCCATTTTTTAGAATTACTATTCAACTTTAAAAATAAAAATCTTGAAGTATAAAAAGAGATTATGGCAAAAGAAAAGATTTATCTACCAATGGGGAGTGGAGGGTTACTAAGATATTCTGAAGAAGGAGAAGAACTTATAAGGATTAAACCAAAGCAACTTGTCTTCATTTCCGTAGGAATAATAGTTTTTGAATTAATCTTGAACTTATTCTTTGGATAAGAGTAAAATTAATTTAAATTCTAATATTATTTGGGAAAATGATTTGGCTTGGACCAGCTGGAATTCCAACTGTTTGTAAAGAGAGAAATACCTTGGACGGAATAAAAACTGTTTCTCAACTTGGATTGAATGCTATGGAGGTTGAATTTGTTAGAGGAGTAAAGATGAGTTTGGAAATAGCAAAGCAAGCAGGGGAAATTGCAAAGGAGTTGAATGTTAGGCTTTCTGTTCATGCACCCTATTTCATAAACCTTTGCTCAAAAGAAAATCAAAAAGTTGAGAATTCTAAAAGTATGATCTTAGCTTCTGCAGAAAGAGCAGAGGCTATGCATGCAGATATTGTAGTTTTCCATCCAGGCTTTTACGGAAAACTATCAACCCATGAAGCTCTGGAAAAAGTTAAAAAGGAGTGTGAAGATTTGGGTGATAGACTAAGAAGTATGGGAATTAAAAAAGTCAAACTTGGTTTAGAAACTACTGGAAAGCAATCTACATTTGGAACCTTAGAAGAGATACTTCAAGTTTCTAAAGATGTGAAAAATTGCGTTCCTGTAGTAGATTTTGCCCACATATTTGCAAGGCAGGGTGGCATTATAGATTATTCGAAAATTTTTGATTATTTAAAGCCGTTAAAGCTTAATCATCTACACACACACTTTACTTGCGTTCAGTTTTCTTTAAGTAGCATAGGAAAGGGAAATGAAAGGTATCATCTTGAGCTGAAAGTAAAAAAACCTGATTTTGAACTTTTGGCAAGAGAAATTGTTAAAAGAAATTTGAATATAACGATAATATCTGAAAGCCCTGTTTTGGAGCAAGACAGCCTAAAAATGAAAGCCATACTCGAAAAAATTAATAAATAGTTAAACAAGTTTAAAATATGAATAGGACGGATAAGCAGTGCGTGTTTTCTGAGTGCGGAAGAAAAGCTACGGCAATTTGTAATAACTGTAGAATTCCTGTTTGTCAAATCCACTCAAAAAGAGTAAATAATTATTACCTGTGTGAAAACTGCTACAAATATCTTAAAAGGTACAATTTAATTAGATGATTGAAATTCCTTTCAATCCTTTGAAAAGGGCTGAAGAAGTTGAAAAGTTAGTTGTTAGCGATTTAAAAAGAAAGTATTACCGCTTTAGGTATGCAAGGTATTATGGTGGAATAGCAACTTTAGATACAGTAGGCTGTTGTTTGATTTGTGCATATTGCTGGAATTATTTCAGAAACCTCAAGCCAGAAAATTTTGGAAAATTTTATTCTCCTGAAGAAGCGTGCGAAGAAATACTTAAAATTATTAAAAGGAGGAACGTGGATAAAGTTAGGATTAGCGGTGGAGAGCCAATTCTAGGCGAAAAATCATTCAATCACTTAATTAAAATCTTAGAGTTAATTCTTGAGAAAAAGCCAGGAATAAAATTCATATTGGAAACTAACGGAATAATCCTTGGACATGAAAAAAGATTTTGTAAAAAATTATCGAATTTTCCAATTTTTGTAAGAGTTTCTTTAAAGGGGTGGGATGAAGAAAGTTTTGAAAGAATTTCTGGTGCAAAAAAAGAATTTTTTGAACTTCCTCTAATTGCTCTTAAAAATTTAAGAGAATATGGAATAGAAGCCTGGCCAGCTATCATGGCAGAAATTTTTGGAAAAGAAAAAGAAACTATAAGAAAAAAACTTAAAAATTATGGGATAGAAGAGCTGGAAGAAGAATATCTTGAAGCATATCCTTTTGTTCTTAAAAATTTAAAGGAAAGAGGAATAAAAATATAAATTTATGAAAGAAAGGGATTTTTGGAATTGGGTATTTGAATTAGGAGAGCTAAAAAGAATAGACCATGAAGGTTGGAAACTACTTGGAATAAAAAATCCTGAAAGTGTTGCAGAACATAACTTGAGGGCAGCTCAAATAGCATTTGTGCTTG
>CALIKW010000087.1 GCA_938017915.1 uncultured archaeon
AAATTGCCAATGAAATGGGTTTTGAACTGCCAGAAATAAGAATAGCAGTAAGGACAGGTGATACAACTCCCACCGAAAAACAAAAAATGTTAAAACACGTGCCGCATATACTAATAACAACTCCAGAGTCTCTAGCCATAATTCTTGGAACCAGAAAATTTAAAGAGAAAATTAAAAATGTTAGATGGTTAATCGTTGATGAGCTACATGAGTTGGCAGATTCCAAAAGAGGTGTTCACCTCTCTTTAAGTATAGAAAGATTACAGTATTACGTTGGAAAAGATTTTGTTAGAATTGGATTAGGCGCCACACTATCACCATTAGAAGAAATTGCTAAGTTCTTAGTTGGATATAAAAATGGAAAACTGAGGGAATGTTGGATTGCTGATGTGAATTTTCTTAAAAAGATTGATATAAAGCTAATAAGTCCTGTAAAGGATCTTGTCTTTACCTCCTCAGACATAATCACTGAAAATACTTATAAGATACTCGCAGACCTTATAAAAGCGCATAGAACTAGTTTAATTTTTGTTAATACTCGAAGTTCGACAGAAAGAGTGTGTTTTAAGCTTAAAAATATTTTTGGAGACAAAAATTCAGAAAAAATACAGGCTCATCACGGTTCCCTATCAAGAGAAGTTAGACTGGATACCGAAGAGAATTTGAAAAGTGGTAAATTGCATGCATGCATTACCTCTTCGTCTTTAGAATTGGGAATAGATATAGGTTATATTGATTTGGTTTGTCAATTGGGTTCGCCAAAAAGTATTACAAGATTGTTACAGAGAATAGGAAGGAGTGGTCATAAACTTCATGAAGTTTCGAAAGGAAGAGTTATAGCTATGGATAGAGACGATCAAGTTGAGTTAGCAGTTATGATTCAACAAGCTTACAAGTACTTTTTAGATAAAATTCAAATTCCTCAAAATTGTTTAGATGTTTTAGCTCAGCATTTAATGGGAATGAGCTTAGAGAAAAAATGGAACGTAAAAGAAGCTTTTAATCTTATAAGAAATTCTTATTGTTATCGCAACTTAAAATGGGAAGATTTTCTTTCAGTTTTAGAATTTTTATCAGGAGCTTATCATACTCTAGAAGATAAAAAAGTTTATGCAAAAATTTGGTTTGACCCAAAAGAAATGATGTTTGGAAGAAGAGGAAAGTATGCAAGGGTAATTTACTCTTTAAACATCGGTACTATACCAGATGAAGTGAAGATAAAAGTTAGAGATTTAGACGGAAGGTACATTGGTTCAATAGAAGAAGAATTCTTGCAAAGGCTTTTGCCTGGCGATATTTTTGTTCTTGCTGGCAAAACTTATGAGTTTGTAAAAGCAAAGCAAGTCACTGCTTTTGTTAGGCCAGTAAAAGAAAAGAGACCTACTGTACCAGCTTGGTTTTCAGAAATGCTTCCTTTAAGCTTTGACCTTGCGCTAAAAATTCAAGAATTCAGGGGAAAAATGTTTGAGCTAGTGAGGAAAAAAAGTAAGAAAGAAGTAGTGGAATGGCTTCTAGAAAATTATTACCTTGATGAATGGAGTGCAAATTCAATTTACGAATATTTCTTGTGGGAATATAAGTTTCTAAAATCTTTAAAGGCAAAAGCTTTTCCAAGCGAGAAAACAATTTTGGTTGAAAATTATATTGATGAAAAAGGAAATCAAAACATAATTTTTCACACTTTATTCGGAAGAAGAATAAACGATGCTTTATCCAGAGCTTTTGGTTATTTGTTAACCAAAAAAATTAAAAAGTCAGTTGGCTTAACTGTTAGCGACAACGGTTTTGTTATTTCTATTCCTTCTGAAAGTATAGGTAAAGGATGGCTTGACTTAACAACTTTAAAAGCAAAGATTAAAAAAAGAGAAGAAGAGAGAATTAACCCTAAGGAATTGGTTAAGCTATTAAAATCTTCTGAGCTTGAAGAGGTTTTGAGAAAAGCTTTAAGGCAGACTGAACTTATAAAAAGAAGGTTTAGACATTGTGCAACCCGAAGCCTGATGATCTTAAGAAACTACAAAGGTTATGAGATAAAAGTTGCTAGGCAGCAATTTAATGCAGATCGTTTGTTAAGAATTTGCGAGAAATTTGAAAATTTTCCTGTTGTAAAAGAAACTTATCGTGAAGTTATGGAAGATTTTATGGATATAAAAAATGCAAAATGGGTTTTAGAGCAAGTAGAAAAAGGAAAGATAAAGTATGAATTTTTGCCTGAGAGTAATGTACCAAGTCCATTTTCCCATAACATGATAGTTTTGGGAGAGAGTGATGTTGTTCTAATGGAGGATAGAAAAAAAATTTTAGTTGAGTTGCATAAAAAAGTTATGGAAAGGGTGGGTAGCTGTGAAGGAGCTTATAGGTAAAAAAGTTAGAATTATAATAGCAATGGGGGATACCACAATCCCTTTAGAAGGAATTCTTAAAGAAATGGATAAGTGGATTGTACTAGAAACTAGAGGAAAAACTAAGTTAATTCACAAGGATGCTGTAGTATACATGGAAGAAAGGTAATTTTATGGAAATTTTTGAAGGAATTTTTACAGTAAACGGTTTTAAAGCAATATTTATTAAAAAGCTTAATGCTATAGCAATTTCTGATTTGCAGCTAGGAGAAGAGCTTTATCTCGCAGAACAAGGAGTTTTTGTTCCTCAGTTTCAACTAAAAGAAATGAAAAATGATTTGAAAGAAATTTTTAAAAAAACAAAAGCAGAAAGGATAATAATAAACGGTGATTTAAAGCATGAATTTGGCGAAGCTTCACAACAAGAATGGAGAGAAGTAAAAGATTTAATAAATTTTCTAAAGAA
>CALIKW010000088.1 GCA_938017915.1 uncultured archaeon
GAATTTGTGAATCTTGTGGAAAAGCTTCTGATTATTTGAAAAAAGTAAATGGAGAATGGCTTTGTGAATCCTGTAGGGATGAAATTTAAATATTTAAATTTCATTTTTAATAAAGTGTATAAAAAATTTCTGATTCTAATAGAAAGAAGTGATGAGTTTTTTCCTGCAGCCGAAACTCTTACTAAAATTTGTGATTATGTGGATGCTGTAAGTAGCTTGATAGATGGTATAGGAAAGTATGAAGGGAAAAAGGATTATCTTGAAAAAATTTGTAAGAATTTTGGAATAAAAGCAAATAAAAGAAAAGGAAATTTTGAATGAAAGTAACAATAAGCCAAATCCTTTTTGGTTGAGGTAAATAAAAAAGAAAGATGATAATGAAGAAAAATTGAAGGTTGAAAGATTATGAGGAAATTTATTTAACAAAGGATGGAATGCTTTTTCTTAGATCAAGAGGGAGATATAACTCTGAAGTAGCAGAAGTAGAGGATAATACTGATTGGAGAAAAAAGATAGAAACCAACTTTGTTTTTAAGAGGTTTAGCTAGTTGCAAGCTTCTTTATTTCTACCAAAAGCTTTTCTATAATTTTAAGTCTCTCGTTTAAAGTTTCGTTCTGGATTCTCAAACTTTCCATTTGCGTTAAAATCAAATCCATCTTGGCCTTCATATTCTCTAAAGTTGCAGGCTCTAATTTTGGTACTTCTTCTGGAATTTGCAATTCCTCTAAAGGCTCTTCCTTTTTCTTTCCAAGTTTCTCCTTTATTTTTGAAATTATTCCCATTATCTCACCATTTCCGGCAATGGTAATCTGAGCAACTCCCTTAATTCATAATTTAATTGGTCTATAAGCTTATTACACAAATGAATATAACTCCTTTTAACATTTTCGTAAAACAACTTATGATAAAGCCAAACAAAAAACCTGTATATTGGCAACTTTTGGAAAAAAGATTTTAAAGAATACTCTGTTCTTAACCTTCCGCTAATACTTATTTTTAAACTCCCCTTTTTTGTTGGGTCAGATGGTTGAGTACCTTCCATTATAACTTCAATCATCATCCTTGTTCTTGCATCCACTCCTTTGTTAACATACATCCTCATATAAAAACCTCTTGGGTCAGAGCTTGTATCCCACCTAAAATCTCTTTCCCAAAGGTCTATTGCTTCAACTTCAAATATCTTTTCCAGCATACCTCTTAAAGCTATACATGCTTTAAATGGGTCTGCACCAGAATATTCTATAAATATAGTTCTTTCTGGAGAAAGGCAATCGTCCTCAAAAATCCAAACTGCCATCATCTTTCCCTCGGTAATATGTTGAGAAAAGATTTTAGTTCATCCTGAAATCTCAAAAGCCATTCTCTGCATTGGTTTTTATACCTTTGCCTCCTTTCTTCATAGATTAATCTGTGGTAAAAAACTCTAAGCATTTCATAAAGCAAACTCCTTTCCCATAAAGTATCCTGAGGATATTCTGTTCTTACTCTACCTTCTATTCTTATCCTAGCACTTCCTTCTTTTCCAAATTCTTTACTCGGCTTTGCTTCGCCGCTTAAAGTAACTATGATTTGTAGAAAAGTAAATCTATCCATATCTTTTACTAATTCAAACCTAACTCTAAACTTTTCTCCAGCTTCACTTTTATCCCAAACAAAATCCCTTTCTTGCAATTCGCCAGGATCATGCCTAAAAATTGTCCCAAACAACTCCTTTATTTTTTCATACAATTTCTGCGGGTTTGGCCCTTCATAAGTTAATATCAAGTAAGGAACTCCTGGCAAAACGCTTCCAGGAGCTGTGGACAAACAATCATCATGGATTATAAGCTTTGTTCTCGAAAATACAGGCATATTTTAAATTTGTTTTCCAAAACTAAAAAGTTTATAAATTTTTTTAGGAAGTAAAAATTATGATTGAAAAATTTTTAGAATTGAGCCATTTTATCCCTTTCCCATTTTCAAAAATTTTAGGAGCAATTCTCTTATTTTTTGGAAGTATTTTCATATTTAGTTTAGTATACGTTAACGATTCAAGAAAATTTTTAATTCAGCTTTTTTTCGGACCAATATTTATTTATCTTGGATGGGAATTACTTAAATTATGATAAACAAAATAGCTGGCGGGATTTTATTTCTTCTAGGACTATTAATAGTTATAAAATTTCCCTTTGCACACCCAACATATCAACCATTTGAAATGCAGAGAGCTGGTGTTTTAATCGGAATAATCTTGATGATTTTGGGCCTATTTTTGCTTCGGCTTTAACTTAAAGTTCTCAAAAAATTAATTTAATATTATGGCATTAATTATACCAGAATTTCCTGCTCCAAGACCATGGTTCTTTATACCACCTGAAAGACCTGAAGCAAAGCTTAAATTTGAACCAGGAGAAATAATAAACGCTGTTCCTTATGAAGGTGAAATGCTGTTAGATTTTACTTCATCCATGGGAAAAGTTAGCGAGGTTTTTTATGGTTTAGTTTTCCAATTGCCCAAGTGGGGATTCTTTACTGCAAAAATAGAAGAAAGTATCTTTGTTTCTCCTGTTTTTAGAGAATATTATGAGATGACGTTAAGGCAGAAGGAAGCTTTGGAAGCAAGAATTAAAGAAGGTTTAGCAAGTGTTTCAAGAGCAATTTCAGATTTTGAGCTTGTTTTGCACGATTTGAGGAAGTATCAGGAATACATGGACTATTTTTTAAAAATAGAAAACGGGAAAAAGCTTATAAAAGAGGGGAAAAAGGAAGAAGGTGAGAAATTAGTTAGAGAAGGGGAACAAACTTTAAAGGCTATATTCATAGATCAAGTTGATGTTCATACAGGAGAAGGCATAGCTCTTAAGCTGATAGCACCAAGATGGCCAACTATAATAGCAGATTTTATGAAGTTAACTGATGAGGATAAAGATCCAAAAAAGATTGCAGAAAAGCTTAAAGTTTCAGAGGCCCAAGGGGTTGTTCTTGCTACTAAAAACAAGCTTTATATAGAGTGGAGGGAAATGTTTAAGGAAAATGTGAAAGAAAGGTATAAAAGGATTTTGGGATTGGTGGAAGCGAGGAGAGCTTCTATAGATGAATATAAGGAAATGCTTAAGCCTACTCTTGCAAGATATAAAATGATAACAGATGCTCTAAGCTCTGCTCCAGGAAGGGCAGGGATTTTAAAATCAGCTTTTATAAGAACAGGTGCCCAAGCAATTTCTTTGGACAGAGTTGTGGTTTGGGCATGGCGTCCGTTTCAAGTTGCAGAAAAATATAAAATTACTAGGGAATACTTTGACGAAATTCCTGCTAGCAAGGCAGGATTTACTCAACAAGAAATTAAGGAACTTAAAAAAATTATGCCAAATTGGAATGGAATAGTTCATGGATTACCACAAGAGCCATCAATAGATAGGATTGTAAGAGCCTTTATTCCAATAGTTGAAATTGAGTATGGAGTAAAAATAACTGCCTATGACCTTTACAAAGCTAGAGAATTGCTTTTAGACCAATTCAGAAAATCCTTGCCAGCATTTGGTGGAAAGGAAGCATGGGTCTTTAGTCCATACTTTACTTTTATTTGCATTCCAATGGACAGAACTGTAATAAGACTTCCTGATGGCTCACAACTTGAAGATTTGTGGATAGAAAACTTGTATGCAGCAACCAGAACTCAAAACGTAATACTAGTAAATTGTTTAGAATTAATAGCAAGAGATAAGCAATTAGAAGAATACATGAATGTTATGCTTGGTGAATATGTTAAAAAAGAGGGGAAAGCTTTTCCTGTGGAAGAAATTTTAAAGGAAACTTATGGAAGAGTTTATGGAATGGAAGAAAAAAGCGAGAAAGAAGCTGGAAAAGAGTTAAAAAAAATTAGCGAATTGGGAAGGAGTATTAGAAAAGCAATTGGTAAATTTTTCTCAATTTTTGGGTTAGAAGTTCAGTTTTTAAGGGCAGTAGGACCTTATGAGTTTGCCATGCATCATAGGCTAGCTAAATACCATCAAAGAGAAACAGGAGGAAGCTTTGCTATGGTTGTGAATTACTTGAAAAAAAGTTTTGGGGTGCCAGGCTAATGCCTTATGTAATAGGGGTTTCAAGCGGAATATTTGCAGCTGCAGCAGAGCAAGAAAAAATTCAGTATGTTGGGTTAGCTAAAAAAGCTGAATACTGCATTACCAAAGGGGTACAGTTCGTTCAAATCGATTTGGAATCTGTTTCTGAATTTAAAACACCGAATTTAAAAGAGGATTTGGAAAAAATAAGAAATTTAGGAATAAGATATGCAATTCACTCAGAAACAAGAGCTTTTGGTGTTGAGGCTGCTGAGCTTGATTCTGCAATAGAAACAGATTATAAGTTCGGTCATGAAAGATTGAGAGAAATTTTGGAAAGAGCAGGAGAAATAAAGTGTGAGTATGTTTTAATTCATTCTTCTGAGTCAGAGCCTTTTTTATTTTTAGAAAGGATTACGCAACCTTGTTCCCTTGTTGACTTTTTTGGAAATCCATTAAGAGATTTTCTTGAAGCTGAAGAAAATAAATGGCTAATAAAGTGGCTTGTAGGAGGGGAGATTGAGGATGTTTCAAAAAGAATTTTTGAAGAATGGAAGAAAAAGAGAATAGAAATTACATCTACAGATATAAGCAATGTTGCTAGAAGTCAAGAGCATATTTGGAGAGAAATGTTTGGTTATAGCTTAGGTGAACTAATAAGAAGAGAAATAGAAGGTATAGTGAGTGGACATGAAGTTAAATTGGGGAAATCTTACGCAACTTTTACTCAAAAAGAAATAGAAGAGATTGATGTTTTGATAGAAAAAAGTATATTAGTGGAAATAAAGAGCTGGATTTCAAGATTCTTGGAAACTCTTCAATCAAGAAGTTTACATTATGGTCCTGAAAGAATTGCTTATTATTTTATCGCAAAATGGATGGAAAGAAATAACGATCCTCTTTGGAATAACATAGTAAATTCAACCATAGAATTTTTTGCTAAAAGTGAGGGAAAAAGTGTAGAAGAGTGGCTAAGAGAAAAAGGAATAAAAGAAAAGAGCATAGACGACGAAAATTTTAGAAAGTACAATTACTTGTGGGTTCCTGCTGTTTCTTCAAAGTACATTTGGGGTCATTTAAATCAGGATAAAAATCCGAGAAGAGCTTATTATGACTTGAAAGAAATAATTAAAAAGTACAACATGCCTTTAGTTTTAGAAACACCCATGGCACACAGAGGAATAGAAGAATGGCTTCGATTGCCAAACCCTGTTCAAATGTATCATTTAGCTAAGCAAGTAAATGAAGAGGCAGGATTTTTGTGCTTAGCATTGGCAATGGACTTTGAGCATTTGCTAAGCTTAAGGCTAGATCCAGAAATAGTTATAGATTTATTGCCGCAAGAAGCTGGAAAATTTGTTATAGTTTTACATACAGGCTATCCTGCTCCTTTAGCTCCTGCCCATATACCCATTCCCTTAGGCTCTGAACAGCAGTATTACCTTTACAAGCTAATGTATAAGTTAAGGAAAAAGGGTTTTGGAAAAGATAAAAAGGATTATTTCATAATTTTTGAAAGAGGGGGAGGTGCTGACCCTATTCAACAATCTGTTATAGCTTTAAAAAAAATAGTTGAGTTTTTAGAAAAAGAAGTTCCTCCTGAAAAGCTCCCAATGGAAGAATTCTTCGGATTTTCAACTGGTGAAATAGCTTCCTTAGAAAGACAAAGAGCTATAATTTCAGAACATGCTTTAGATCCTTTGAAGGGAGTAATAGTAGTTCCAGAAGAAGAATATACTTTCCTCGGTGCTGCTGCAACAGAAAGGGTTTCTCCTGAAAAATGGAAGAGAGAAGAATTAATATAGTTTTTACTAACAAGTAGTTAAAAATAGAAAAATATTTAAATAGGGATAACAAAAGATAAATATGGCTTTGGAAAAGCTTGAAGAAGAATTAAAAGAGGCTGAAAAATTAGTGGAGAAAGAAAAACCAAAAAAGGAAATTTATTCTAAGGTTATAGCATTTACAAACGAAGCAAGAAGACAGTATGGAGAACTAATAAAATCTGTTCTTATATTCGGTTCTGCTGCTAAAGGTATGATGAAAGAAGGTAGTGACATAGATGTTTGGGTTATTTTAGATGATACAGCAACAAAAAGTTCTGAAGATTTGCAAAAAGTAAATACCCAACTTTATTTAATTGCTCAAGAGCTTAAGGATTTACACATTCAAACAACAACTTTAACTGAATTTTGGAATTGGGTTAAACTTGGTTCACCAGAGCTTATAAACTTTTTGAGGTATGGCTTAGCTATTTACGATACTGGCTTTATTAAGCCTGTTAAAAGAATGTTAGAAATGGGTTTGATTTCTCCAAGCGAAGAAACCATAAAGCTTAAAGCTAGTGCAAGTGAAGCAAGGTTAAAAAAATTGGAATTAGATTTAAAGTCCATGATTTTTGAATTAAGATATGCTGCTACAGATGCGTGCCAAGCTG
>CALIKW010000089.1 GCA_938017915.1 uncultured archaeon
AATTCTTTTACTGTATTCCTATCACTTACTCTTTTGTAAGAAGAGGTTCAAGTTTAATCCATACTTCTTTTAAAAGTTTTATGCAGTCAGCCGTTAAAGAAATCGCATCTTCTAATGTGGGAAAAGATGATATAGTGTGAACTGCTATGTCTCTTGTTTCTTTATCAGTTTTAAGTATAAAGTTAATCACATCTGTTCTTTCCCTTCTAATCACATTTTTTTCTTTAGAAAAGTTATCTTTTCATCTAATGTTTTGCCAGGAATATTCTGAAGTATATATCTGATAACTCTCCCTGCAATTAACCATGCCGACAGATTATGCCCTACTTCTATTTCATTAATCGCATTTTTTATATTTTTTTCAAGGTAAACATTCTTAATTTCCGCGGAAATTTTTGATAATTCTTCTTTCAATGGCTCTAATTTAATTTTTTCTGCAAGAGGTATGTAGCTAATTTTTTCTTCTAATGTACCGATTGCCCTATCACATTCAACTCTTAATTCTCTTAAAATTCCACGCACTTTTCCTATATTGTCATGGGTTACTGTTAATATGCGAAGTTTTATTCCACCAACTTTTTCGACTAAGTTAATAAGGTCATTATAAGAATTAATTAAGCTCTTAGCCTCCTCTATTTTTTCTTGTAACCTTTTCTCTGCCAATTTTACTTGAGTAGAAAAAGAAGGGTATTCTGTGCTAACTCGAAAATAAAAATTATTAACACTTTCTATCTGCTCTAATAACTTAGAGGCTTGAGTTTTAATACTTTCAAAAGCTCTATATAACCCTCTTCCCTCCTTTTTTCCATACTTACCATTAATTTTTTTAACTAAATTAAAATGTTTAAAGAAACGATATTCAAATTACAAAATGAATATCTTAAATTTTTACTAAATCGATAAAAATGACCACTTCATCCTGATCATCTAACAAAGATATTTAAAGAAAAAATCAAGTTTTAAGAAAGTTAAAAATTTAAGCTTCCAATAACCAAACCAACAATTATGAAAGAATCAGAAATAATAAATTTTGTAATTAAGGAAGAAGAGAAAGAAGGTAGGAGAGCAAAAGATGTTAGTAAAGATAAAAAAGGTTATGACATCGAATCTATTGACAAAAAAGGAAATAAAAGATTTATTGAAGTTAAGAGGAGGGATTTTCCGAAAAGAAGGTTCGTTGACTTAACTCAATCAGAGTTTATGAATTTTGTTAGGAATCCGGCAATGTGGCTCTATGTAGTTTACAAAGATAAAAGTGAGAAATGGAAAATTATAAAATTAGACAGAGAGAAAGTTCTAAAAGGAATAAAACCACGAATAATATCAAAATTTGAAGTGAGCCTAAGAAAAGAAATAACAGGCGTTTAATTTTTCTGTAATTGAACTAAATTATATTTTACAGTTGCATTCCTTTCTCTATCACTATTTTTCCATCAACAACAGAAACTTTAACAACAGTTTTCTCATTCCAACCCAAAGCCTTAACTTCTGGTGTAACGAAAACAACATAGTTATCATGCTACCTTACAAGCTTTTTAACCTTCTTGCTCTTAATTCTCAAGAATCCCTAAGAAAATTTCAAAAAGGTTAAAAATTTGAGTGTTTTAAAAAAAACGAAAATTTTATACAAAAAATATTTGAGATTTTTAAACCTTAAATTATATTAATGGGATTTCCTCAAAGAAAGGAGTTGGAGGAAGTTACAAAGAAAAAAATTGAGGAAAGAATGAAGCACTATAAGGAAGCGAGAATTTTGGAAATATTTACCGAAGGTGAAGGTAATCCTGAGATGGTTGAGGTTGGTGCAATTGTAGGTATTATAGAGCCGCTCTTCATTTCTAAAGAAGAATTGGATGAATTGAGAAGGGAAGGGAATATATATAAAATTCAAGTTAATGGAAAAAATTGTTATTTTTCTTCTCAACAAAGCCTTAACTCCTTCTTAGAGGAAAATGAATTAAAGGATTTTAAAGCTGAAGTAGTGCGATATAGAGGGAAAATTATTTAATCTTCTTAAATTAAACTTAAGTAGGCCCCGTGAGGTAATGGATAGCCTGGCTGGCTTCGGACCAGCTCGTCTGGGTTCGAATCCCAGCGGGGCCAAATTAATTTTGTCCAAATTAAATCTTTCAATTCTTTTTAAAAAATTTCTACAAATTTAAGTTTTTAATGAAAAAATGATTATATGGAAGGTTTGGAAAATTATCTGTTCAATGAAACTGCAATCGTAATTCATCATGGTGGGGAGGCAAGAAGACTTTCCCATTTAACCCAACAAAATTTTCCCAAGGGTATGCTAGAGCTTGGCTCAAAGCCAAGACCTTTATTTGATTGGGTTTTGGCAAAGTATGTTGATGCTGGTTTTAAAAAATTTTACATAACACTTTGGTTTAATCCTGAAGCTGTAAAGAAGAGATGTAGAGAAATAGAAGAATATACTGATATTGAGTTCAAATTTGTAGAAGAACCAAAAAATAAGAGACTTGGAAGAGGAGGTTCTATAAGGTTTGGAATAGAAAATGAGATAATAAAAGAAAAAAACATACTTTCTGTAAATGGCTCTGACATAATTAATTATAACATAAAAGAATTTGCTGAATTTCATTATAATGGATTGAAAGAAGGATATTGCGGAACAGTTCTTGGAAGTCCTTATGATCAGAGCAAAGGAGGAATAATTTCCTGTAACAAAAGCAATGTCCTTAAAAAATTTGAAGAAAAACCAATAAGGAAATTGGAAAATGGTAAATATTTAAATACAGGAATTTTTTACTTGGATGAAAAAGCACTAAAATATTTATTTAGAGTGAATAAGCTTCCCTTTGATTTAGAAAGCAGAGAATTTATTTCCCAGCTAGAAAAAAGTGGAGAAATGAGGTGCTATTCACCAAAGCAAGAAATAAAATTAGGCAAGAATTGGATTTGGGTAAAGGATGAAAAAGATTATACAACTTGGAAAAACTTAGATTTTGAAAAATTCTTAAGAATAAAAAGTATAGAAAAACTGCTTGGTCCATATAATTCTGTAACTAAAATTTTTTAATAGTTCAAGAATCAAAAGAAAATAAGATGCCCCCATAGTCTAGTCCGGTCAAGGATGCGAGCCTCTCGAGCTCGAGACCCGGGTTCAAATCCCGGTGGGGGCATGTTTAAGCCATATAACTTCTGCCTTTACTCAAAAGTCTTTTACAAGCATATAAAGGTTAAAGTTCCTGTTAGCAAGCTCAATAAAATTCTCCTTTAAAGAAAAAGGGAAAATGAGGGAAAATAACATTATGTAAATAATTTCATCACGTGTCAAATTTTTCCCATAACCATCGTGGAAAGCTTTAATTACAGCCTTACATTTTTCTGGTTTAAGATTTAAAGCGCTGGCATCATAAGTAACTATATCACACATCTTTTGAAATTCAGATGCCTTTGTGAAAAATTCTAAGTCCAGATTATAGATTTCATTATTTTTAATAACATAATTTTCATTTCTACAATCTATTAGAGCAAAACCTGAATCATGAATTTTTCTCACTCGCCAACCAATTCTTTTTGAAATTTCTTCTGTAATCTTTATTTCTTTAGTTCGATAAAAATCAGAAAGTTTTTCTCCATCCACACTTTCCATACATATCGATTTTTCATCATACCAATAAATCCTAGGAGTCTTAAATCCTAAGTAGGATAAAACTTTTCTTCCTCTAATTTCATTTTCTATCCTCTTTTTAACAGAAGGAAAATAATACTCATTCTTGAGCGCAAGTTTGCTCGTAGAGTTTAGAAAGTATGCAATATTATAAAGAGCAAAAATTAAAGCTGGTTTGACAGTACTAAAACTTTTAATTACAAATTTTTTTCCATCCT
This sequence comes from uncultured archaeon, assembly GCA_938017915.1. Taxonomy (GTDB): domain Archaea; phylum Aenigmatarchaeota; class Aenigmatarchaeia; order CG10238-14; family SCSR01; genus CALIKW01. The sequence continues at coordinate 3,856 of CALIKW010000089.1, forward strand.
TTTCCTCGAATTTTATTTTATTTGTTTGCCACTGAATAGCTTTGGGTGCTACCATGAATAGAATAAATTTAGAACAACTTTAAATATTTATATTGAAACATTTTAAAAAACAAATTTTAAATTTACAAATTGCCCTTTCAAATTAATCGCGAATAATGAGGTTAAGCAGAAAATTTCTATTTACCTCATTGTAATTTCTTATCTTTTTTAAAGTATCCCTAAATCTTTCTGGCGTTTCCACTTCTATCTTCGCAATTAAATCATAAATACCATAAACCATATAAGCTTCCTTAACTTCTTTTCTCTTCCTCAATTTTTCTAAAAGTTTTTCTCCTATTTCTGGGTCAGTTGAATCCAGCTTTAAAAAAATATATGCCTTGTACATTCCACTTTCTAATAATACAGTTAAAGATAAAAACTTTTCTTATTACATATTTAAATAGTTTAAACAAGAATTAATATATGGAAACTTTAAAAAATCTTGCAAAAGCTTTTATAGGTGAATCTCAAGCTAGGAATAGATATACTTTCTACTCAAAGGTTGCTAAAAAAGAAGGATTTGAGCAAATTGCAGAAATTTTTCTAATAACTGCAGAAAATGAAAGGGAACATGCAAGCTGGCTTTTCAAACTTATAAACGAATTGAAAAAAGGGAATGAAGAAATAAAAGTTGATGCTTCTGTTCCAACAATTTTAGGAAATACTGAAGAAAAT
>CALIKW010000090.1 GCA_938017915.1 uncultured archaeon
CATTAACTTGTAGCATAACTGAAATTACTGACACATCTTATTGCATATGGTTTTTGGTTAGGAATGGAAGTGGAGAATATGATTTAATTAATTTTCTAACAAACGAGGAAAATTCAACGAATTTTACTCTTATTTTTAATGTTAGCAACCATCCTCCAGGAAGGTATACGGGAAAAATAATGATTTTTAATTCTTCCAATTCTTCAGAAAATGTATCTTTAAACACCTTTTTAGATATAGAAATACCTGTAAGCGAAAATGGTATAGGTTCTTTTAAGGGAGTTTTTCCTCCAAATTCTTCACAATACCATTCCTTCTATTTTAACACTTCTTCAGTAGAAAATTCAACTTCAGTTAGAATAAACTTTACTTCATCCTCTAATTCCCACATATTTCTTTTTGACAATAACCTTAAAGAAAAGTCGATAGAAGACTCTTTAGATAAAATTATCTTTTATCAAAACTTTCCACCTTTCAGTTTCTTGGAAATAAGAATCTATGGAAATGAAACAAAAAGTATAGAATATTTTGGAAATTTGATTTTTTCCACGCTAAATTCAAGTAAAGAAGAAATTGATTTTGGTGTTGTTAACGCGAGTAATAAAACCATCACTTCATTCAACTTAACAAATATTGGCAATCTAATTCATTCAAATGTGGGTGAAAGTAAGTTTCTCTATTTTGTAAGAAGGTTTAATGATAGCAAACCAAAAAATTTCAGCTTTTTAGTTCCAGATACCAATATAGCTTCAAAAGTGAGAGTAAGCTTAACTTGGAATGAAGATACTAATTACTCTTTAACTCTTTACAAGCCAGATGGATCGAAAATCGAGTCTATCAATAAACATATTTATTCAAAGTTTGTTGGAGCAGAAAAGGAAGAATTTTTAGAAGCTGATGCAGAAAAGGGGTATTGGATTGCTGAAGTCAAAAATTATTCTCAACCATCAGATTATAACCTTACAATTTTAATTGAATTTAATGCAAGCAATTGGATTATCACAAACTATTCAACCTTCAGTTTTAATAAAAGTAATGAAGAAAATTCAAGCTTAGGAGTAGAGCTTAACCTTACAGCTTCGAACAATTCATTGGATGGAATGTATGAGGGTTATGTGGAGTATCTTGATATTAATAAAGCTGGGATAAGAGTAAAAATTAAATTCAATCTAACTGCTCCAATGTTAATTATAAATAACACAATAAACTCTAGCTCAGTAAGGATAACTGAAAACATAAATGCAAACCTTACTAAAGTTTTAAATATCTCGATAAAAAATGAAGGCAGCTATGACATTACAAATATAACTGTTTTAAACTCAAGTTTTCTGAATTGCTCGACAAATGCAAGCAATTTTATAAGAATAACTGAAATAGAATTTCCAAGCAATTTAAGTAAGGGAGAAAATTCTTCGATTAACATTACACTCCAAATAAAAACTAATGAAACTAACGATAAAGTTTGCTTATACAAAGGTTGGATTTTTATTTCAACTAATGAAAGTGAATATCCAGCTGTTCCTTATAACTCTTTCAACTTAACGATAGAAGTGAATTTAACCGATAAAATAATTGCAAACATTACTGGAATAGAAACTGCTGATGGAGATAATTGGATTAATTTCACTTCTTTACCTGAAAACGTAACTGTAAAATACTTAAACTTATTCTATATAAACGGAACAAAAATAAGAGGGAATATAGTTTATTTTGAAAATATTACTGAAACAAGATTAAGCCATAAGAATTTGAGCTATTATATACCAAGCTCAGGAAACTTGCCTAGATACAACTATTCTCAATTTGAGGATGGAAGTGAAAGCGGGAATTATGTTTTTAACTTTTCTGTTCCAGCAAATGAATTGGGAGGAGTTTATCAAGTTTTAATAGGTATAAAAACTTCTGATGGAAAATTAGAAGGAAGAGCAACGAATGCTGAATTAATTATAAATAATACTGCACTCTCAATAGAAGATTTGGATTGTCCCATAGATTCTATGGTTGTTGACGAATCCAAGATTTGTAGCGTGAGAGTTAAAAATTACGGTCCATTAGCCACAACCACAGCAAAATTAGTTTTTAATGAATCGTGCACAGCAATATCAGTAAACCCAACAGAAAGAACAATAAGCTTAGGTGGATTTAATAGTAGCTTATACAATTTTACAGTAACAGCAATAACAAATGGAACTTGTAATGCTTGGATAAATGTAAGCGGAGTTAAGTGGTATGAAGCAAGTGCTAAATATTTAACTATATACGTTGCTCCGAAAAGTGTTAGCCAAGAGGAAAATCGAACAATAAGTTTGCCTGTTTATGTTGTTGACTTAAGCTTTACGGAAGTTGATAATTTGATAAATGTTGTACAAAATTCAAGCAATTTTACAGTAGTAAAAGTAAAAAATACTGGAAATATTAGTGCTGATGTAAACTTTTCTGTAGAGGGAATTAATTCAACATGGTATTCTATAAATACCACAAACTATTCTAAAGTAAGAGTTAATAGTGAGGTTTCCTTTTTGGTAAACTTTTCTGTTGGAAGTGAAGAAATAGGAGATTATTCCGGAATTTTTAAAGTTAAAGGAATAAACGATTTATGGAATCTTGAAAAAACTATAAGCTCTAACTTTAAATTGAGAGTTCTTCCTTCAGAAGAAACTAAGAAAAGAATAGAGGAAATTATAGCTTTTATTGAGCAAACCACAACCCTTTTTGCAAATCAAATAAAGGATTTAAAAGAGAGAAATTACAATACCACAATAATTGAAACTCTTTTCTCAGAATTTCGAAGTAAGGTTGAAGAAGCTAAAAATTATGTTCAATACGGAGATTACATTTCTGCAAATTCTTTACTGAATCAATTAATTAAATTAAAAGATGCGATTGAAGAGGGAATAAAAAATGCTAAGCAAATGATTAAAGAAAAGGAAGAGGAGGAAAAGAAAGAGTTCCAGTTAAAAACAATTTTGATTTTTCTTGGTACTATGTGCGGAATAGTCTTAGTTTATCTCTTTTGGCCTGTAAAGCCAAAGAAATTTTATGTTTTAGAAAAGAAAGTTAGAAAAATTAAAAGGGAAGAGATCTGGAATAAGCTCAAAGAAAGATGGGATAGGCTGTTTGAAGATAGAATTAAAAAAAGGAGGAAAAAATGAAAGAAAAAGTTTATGCTTTAATTCCAAACTTATTATTTTTTCTTGCTGTTCTTTCTTTATTTTTTTCAGGATTAAGTTTTGAAAAAGCAATCGTTTTAGAGAGCCAAGCCTTTTCTAAATTCTTAAAAGATTTAAGGGAAAGAGAATTTTTTTATGCTTTTGGAGAAATTTTAAAAACTGTTTTTTTAGAAGCAGTAATTCCTTTACTTCCCTTTTTATTTCTGACCATTCTTGGCTTTTCTCTTATACTTTTATTAAAAAGAGAAATTGATTTTCCTGCTCTGATGTTAATTCAAGCAATGTTCTTTGCTTTAGCCCTTTTTATAAATCTTTCGTTAATCTCAATTTTCATTTACTTAGGCATAATAACCACTTCATTTTCAATAAAAAAGCTTGAAGATAAAATAAATTTTTCTTCCGGCTCTTCCTTATCTCAAAGTTCAATGAAGTGGTTAAGCATTTTTATTTCAGTAGGTTTTTTCCTCAATCTTCAACTAAATTTAAACAGTTATTATAACCTGATTTACAAGTCAAACATGGATTTTATAAAAAGCATGATTCCAGATGTTGAAAGTTTAATTAAAGCCCAAACCTCAGAAGCTTCTAGGTTTATAAATGAAACTACGGAAGGAATAAAAAGCAGTTTAAGCAGTGCTTACTCTAAATTGGATTTAACTCAAAGAGAAGCGTGCAATTTCATGTACAATAGCTTGGTTAATGCAATAAATGATTACAAAATTGAGGCAAATAAAAGGCTTTATGAGAAAATTGAGAGAGAAGAAAAAGGAATAGAAGAATATGTTGAGCAAATAGTTCCGTTTGACCAGTTAATTAAAATAACTCCACTACTACTTTCAATACTTCTATTCACACTTTTAGAAATAATAAAACCCTTCCTTTCCCTCATCTTTGGATCTATCTTCTTTTTAATAGAAAAATTTAGGACTTAACACTTTCTGAAAAAAGATGGTAAACTGGGAGAGTAACTTTTGACTTAAAGCTTGATTCTAGAGCTGAAATTTCCTGAAAAGATTTAGCTTTTAAAACTTTTTCCATAATTTCTTTTGCACTTTCTATAACTTCGTTTGCCAACTTAATATCAACTTTTAAATATCTTGAAGAAACAAAGCCAATTATTTTATCTAAATTACTTATTATAACAGCTTTATATCCGTCAAAGAACTTTTTTTCCGTTAAAAAGGAGTTTAAGTCTCTTTTTATTCTTACTAAACTTTCACTCAACCTTTCATCCTTCAACCTCAAAACCAAGTTATCACAAAAACTCAATTGGAATTTTTTCGCATCTAAAAGCTCTTGAGTTGCTAAGCAAAGACTTATGGGAGTTAAATCATGAATAGTTAGCATTCTTTCCCTAATTTAAATGTTATTTAAAAATAAAAATTTGTTATTATATAGCGGATTTACATGGAAATAAGAAGCCCTATAGTTGTTACAATGGGTCACATAGACCATGGAAAAACTTCTTTACTCGATGCTATAAGAGGAACTGCTGTTAATAAAGCTGAGCCTGGTCAGCTAACACAACATGTTGGAGCAAGTTATGTTCCTACTGAAGTAATTAAAAAGATTTGCTCCGAACTAATAGAAAAGTTAAACATAAGGATAACAGTTCCTGGGCTACTTTTTATCGATACACCTGGGCATGCAGCTTTTATAACTTTAAGGAAAAGAGGAGGGGCTGTATCTGATCTGGCTATTCTTGTTATAGATATAAATGAAGGATTTCAGGAACAAACAGATGAGAGTTTAAAAATTTTGAGAGAATATAAAACGCCGTTTGTTGTTGCTGCCACAAAAATAGACAAAATTACTGGGTGGAAATCTTTCGAAAATTCATGCTTTTTGGATAGTTTTAAAAATCAATCTGATTTTGCTAAGGAAGAGGAAGAAAAATTGCTTTACCGTTTAGTTTCCCAACTTGCAGAAAGGGGCTTTAATTCAGAAAGATTTGATAGGATTGAAAATTTTGCTAAGCAAATAGCAATAGTTCCTTGCTCTGGAAAAACTGGGGAAGGTGTTCCTGAATTGCTCGCAATTCTCTGTGGTTTGGCTCAGCATTTTTTGAAGGAAAGACTTAAAATTTCTGAAGCAGGAAGAGGAACTGTTTTAGAAGTTAAGGAAGTTAAGGGTCTCGGCACTACTATAGATGTGATAATATACGATGGAAGTGTGAGCAGGGGGGATTACTTAATAATAGGTGGGAAGGAACCTTTAGTAACTAGAATAAAAGCACTTTTAGTTCCTAGACCTTTACAAGAACTCAGAATTGAAAAACAATTTGAGAATATAGAAAAGATTAATGCTGCTGCAGGAGTAAAAATCGCTGCTCCTAATTTAGAAAATGTTATACCTGGCTCTCCAATAATTTTTGTTAAAAGTGAAGAGGAAATTGAAAAAGCGAAAGAAAATGTTCAAAGAGAAATTGAGGAAGTAGAATTTAAAAAGGATATAAATGGTGTTGTTGTTAAAGCAGATACTTTAGGGAGCTTGGAAGCTATGATAAAACTTCTAAGTGAAGAAAAAATCCCTATAAGAAAGGCTGAGATAGGGAATGTTAAGAAAGAAGATATTATAGAGGCTAGCAACACTTCTGAGAATTTGAGAAAAGTCATACTTGGATTTAACGTTAAAATTTTGGAAGAAGCAAAAAATCTGGCAAGAGATTTAAAAATAGAAATTTTTACTAGCAACATAATTTATAGGATAATAGAAGAATATAAGGAGTGGTGCTTGAAGGAAAAAGAAAGGGAAATTAGGGAAAAACTTGAAAAAATAACATGGCCTGCAAAAATCAAAATTCTTCCTGGCTATGTATTC
>CALIKW010000091.1 GCA_938017915.1 uncultured archaeon
ATAATATACTTTGTTTTCATAGCTGTTTTAATAGGTTTAAAACTTTTCCTTTTACCAAGCTTAACAGAAGCTACAACAACAGAAGCATTAGGGATGAAAATACCAAAGGAAGAATTAATAAAAGAGTATGGAAATATATTCAGGAACATAATATTAATCCAAGGTCTTTTTGCTGGCTTAAGCGTTGGAAAAATGTCAGAAGGTGCTTTGATAGCAGGAATAAAGCATAGCATTTTCATGATTTTTGTTGGTTTGCTAGTTTTTATACTTACTGACTAACATCGCTTCTTTCAGCCTCAAAGTAAACAGAAGTACAATTCGTTAAAACCCTTATTTTATCAAAATTGCTTGAGGCTGAAATGTTAAAATAAATTAAATCTCGTGGAGAAAGGACTAAAGTAGGGGAAGAACAATTTTTTGCTATCCCACCTTCTAAGCACAAAGGAATTTTCTCTGTTGTTAAGTTTAAATAAACTATTTGCAAGCTTATATTCCCTAAACTTATAGAACCTGTATTTTCAATTCCTCCAGTTAAAAAATTGTTTGAAAAAGCTAAATCAGAAAGTTTTATACCACCATAAGAGCAAGTTATAGCTATAGAAGCCTCTGTTCCTACAAGCTGAGTTGTTGAAACTGTTAAGGAATTTAGCCATATACTTAAAATTCCGGCTACAGAAACAACAAAAGCTATTAAGAGTACTGTAGCAACCAAAGGCGAAATCCCCTTCATTCAAATTACCGATTTCTGCTACCAATCGCATGCGTGGCTTTTGCTCAATCCTGGGCAATCTGTAAGGATTATGTAGTAACTACAACCCCAATCCTTTTGTATTGGCTGACCTCCTGCATGCGTTATAGTATAAGCTTTAAAAGTTTCTCCAACATTTAATGTTAAAGGAGTTGAATTCTCTAAAATTGTTCCATTCCCCCAAATAAATGAAATACCTGTTATGTAAACAGGATACCTAGCTAAATTTTGGAGTATTATTGTTAATTCATTGTTTCCTGTAGCGTTAAAATTATTTAACAAAACAGCAAAGTTTGCACCTGTACATCTTTCTAAGGCTTGGGTTTCGTTGCCCATGGTTTCTGTCCTTTGTCTAACAAAACTTGCTGCCCAGTAAGCTAAAATTCCTGCTATGCTCATAGTAGCTGCTATTAATAGAACAGCTGCAACCAAAGGCGAAATCCCCTTCATTTTCTCTTAATTTAATTTCTTTTTTTATTTAATAAATATTATGAAAAAATCTCAGGTAAGTTTTTTGGATTTCTTGTTAGCAACACTTTTAAGTATTGCCGTTTTAATTTCAATTTATTCTCTTTCAACTTCAATTTATAGGAAATGGCTAATAGAAGAATTAAAAGCTGAGTTGAACTTAATTTCCTTAAGAATTTCGAATGAAATTATAAAAGCTTATGGAATTGCAAGGGAAGTTTCTTATGTTCCAGAAAATTTTTCTGTTTTTTTGATTTACGAAAAGAATTTGGAATTGCCGAATAGCTTAAAGGGAAGGAGCTATGAAATTTACTTAATAAACGCAAATCCAATTTGGGTAAGTATAAGCAATGTTTCTTCTGAAGGAAAGGATATAAGAACTAAAATAAAAAGTGGAGGAATAAAATTAATTGGTAGAATAATTCAAGACCCAAAAATTGAAATAGAGAAAAATTTGCCCAATATAGATGTTATTGTGGAAGGAAAAATAGAAAGTGGAGGAAGCTATAATTTTAAGTACTATAGAGTAAATTTTAACAATAAGAGTTTTGAATTTGCTCTGATAGGAAACTATAATATTCTGGCTAAAATAACTAATATTAGATGAGTTGGCAGATTGATTTTGCAGTAGCAACTGGAATCTTTTTAATATTTTTTTCTGCTTTAATTTCTTATTTAACAAGCTTTAGACTTTCTTCTATATCGCACCTTTCAATTTTAGAAAAAGAAGAATTAACTAACATAATTTTAAATTCTCTTTTTTCAGGGAAAGGGATTCCGAGTAATTGGGAGCAGGAAGGAAAGGTGGTTAAAATTGGTTTACAAACAGAGCTTTTAAGAATTCCCCTGATTGTTAAGGAGGAAAATGGTACTTCAAGATTTGCAACTATAAACATTTCAATTGAGTTTGACCCAAATTGCTTAAAAAGGGCTTGGAATAATACTGTAAGAGTTTATGAGAATGAAAGCGAAATTCCTTTCCAGCTTTATAATCAAAATTTTTGTTTAGAGCAATACCTTAAAAATTCAACCTTGCTTTTTTCCTCTTACTTTAATGCTTATGAGGAAAAATACTTTTTAATATATTTTTCGGATGACAAAGGAGTTTTACCTTCAAACTATTCTTTAGAGCCATGCGAAACTCAAAATTTTTCTATCAGCATTTTGCCAGAGCAAAAATTTTACTCAATTTCTGTTTCAAAACTTGAAGCTCTGAGGAATTTAAGTTATGAAATTATTTCACAAATTTTAGGAGATTACGATTTTTATTTTGAGGTAAGTGAATGATAAGAAGTTATGAGGCTATTATTGCAATAGCAATAATTTCCACAGCTCTTATAATATTTTTTAAGAATTATGAAAGTTATGGGAGTGAAGAAGAAAAAGCAAAAATTTTTAATGTTTTGAAAAGAATGGATTTGGAGGGAAGGCTAAGAAATTATGTTTTAGCTAATAACTCAGAAGAAATAGAGAGAGAACTTTCTCACGAATTGCCAGAGCATGAGTTTTTAGTAAAAATTTGCTGGCTTGAATGTGAAAAGCCAAACGTCACAGAATCTTTTTCTATAACTTATTTAATAGCTGGAGATTTTGGAAATTTTAATCCAAGACAAATAATTGTTTATGTGGTAGCATGAAAGGCCAAGCTTTCATAGTTCTCTCAATTTTTTTGGTTTTAATTCTTTTTCTGGTAAAAAATTTAAGCCCAAACTTAAATTTAGAAAAACAAATAGAAGAGCTTGAATTCAAGAATTTGAAGGAAGAGATTTCAAATGTTGCTTTATTTTCTTCTCAAGATTATTCAAACATTTTTAAAAATACGGAAGATTTTTTAAGATTTTCGAGAAATTCTTTTACTTCAAGAGGAAAAAATTTCAATTGTTTTTTTGTTGGAGCTTATTATCCTACTATTAAAGAAAATAAGCAAACAACTTTAAACATAACTGTTTTAAACTTGCTTGGTTTCCAGCTTAAAATTTTAAATCTTACGTTTAGCTATGACAATTCTTCAAAACTATTTTATTCTGTTGAAGATGGAGAAAAAATTCAAACAAGCTTTTTCTTTAACATAAGCTCAAGTTCGAACTATGAGCTAGAGATTTTTTTCTCTAATTATGAAAATAGGACAGAGAAAATTAAAATTCCTCTTGAAATAGACAAAAGTAAATTTATAGCATTCTTTAGCATGAGCTTGGAAAATAAGATTAGAGTTAAAGATAAGTTCAGCCAAGAATCAAACTTATAGTAAATCAAACAAAATTTAAAGTATGAGGAAGGGGGAGATGAAAAAGTTTATCTTAATTTTTTTATTTTCTTTGACTTTCTTACTTTTTTTAAATTCTACAAGAGCCCAAAGTATAATCGGTGAAACTTATGAAATTCCTTTTTCTCCAAACCAAAGAGCTATTTGTAGGGATGCACAAGGAATAATTCACGTTGTTTGGAGAAAAAATTCTGCAACAATAAGTTATGCAAATTCTTCTGATGGAATAAATTGGCTTGTTAGCGATACAAAGGTAAATTCAACTGGCTCAAAAGGAACTCCTTCAATTTCTTGTAATGGTAATAATATAACAATTGCTTATAGAAATGGAACTGGAGTTGTAATTTATATTTCTGAAAATAATGGAGCAAGCTTTATAACAAAAGTTCCTTATTCAGCTGGAATAGGAGATTATGTTAGTGTTGAGAGAAGGGGGCAGAGAATTTACGTTGTTTATCAAGATAGTGATACCTATAACGATATAGAATTTTTTAATTCAAGCGATGGAGGAACAACATGGGGACCAAAAAGAGTTATATTGGATGGTCGTTCAACAGCACGTTATGGAATTTTTTACTATGAACCTTCAATTGCTGTTGATGGAAATGGAGGAACAAATGATAAGATATATGTTGTTGCAAGAAGAGCTGACTTGAATAGTTTAGAAACATATTATTATGTAAGTTATGTAAATTCTTCAAATTCTGGAGTAAGTTGGGGCATTGAAAAATATTTAATTGGCACTAATCTTGATATATTCTATATGCCGAGCATAACTTACAACGGAAGTAAAATTTACATTTCATATTATTCTGGAGGTTATAAAATATACTTTAACTCAAGTTCTGATTATGGTTCAACTTGGAGCGGGGAAAGAATAGATACTCTTGCATCACCAAATAGAGCAAGATATCCTTCAGTTACAATAAATAATTTAGGTAATCCCTTAGTATTTTGGGAGCAAGATGAAACTAATCCTAACTTTGACATAGTTTATAGAAAGTATAATGGAACTCATTGGGAAAATGTTGAATATATAACAAAAAACAATTTTGGCAATAATTTTGTAAATACACCTTATACATATTATCAAGATAACAAAATTCATTATGTTTGGAGGAATGGGACTTCTTCACCTTATCGAATAATTTATGACTTCCTACTCACATACTGTGATTATCATATCAGAGAATATGCGCTACCTTATACTATCGATAAGAGCAACAAATACTATTGCTTAGCTTCTAACGAATATACAGCAGGTCAAACCGCAATAAGCTTTGCCCCTGGTGTTCAAAATACCACTTTAGATTGCTTGAATTACAACTTAGGTAGCAACGACACTCCTAATACTTACGGGATTTATGTGAGTAGTTCTTCAACTAATAATACTATAAGAAACTGTTATATAACTGATTTCTACGTTGGTGTTTATCTCTCCAATGCTAATAACAACCAAATAATCAACTCAACTTTTAACTCAAACTCTTACGGCATCTTCCTTTCTTCAAGCTCAAACAACTCAATAATCAACTCAACTTTTACCTCAAACTCTTACGGCATTTACCTTTCATATAGCTCCAACAACCAAATAATCAACTCAACCTCAAACTCAAACTCTTATTACGGCATTTACCTTTCTTCAAGCTCAAACAACACAATCCATTTAAACAAAATAGAAAACAATCAATATGGTATTTACTTATATTCTTCAGGTTCAACTCCTAACAAAATCTATAACAACCTATTCAACAACACAAATAATTTTTACTTTTCAGGAGCAGTTTATTCAAATTATTGGAACACTACTAGGCAACCAGGAGTAAGAATTTATTCCCCAGGAAATGAAATAGGAGGAAACTATTGGACTAATTCAACAGGAAATGGTTTTAGTGATATTTGCAACGATACAAATGGAGATGGTTTTTGTGACGAGCCCTTAATTTTAGACCCAGGCCAAACAGGTAATAATACTGATTATTTACCTTTGAGCAGAAATTACACCTGGATAGAAATTTGGATTGAATCTGATAAAAAAGCATCAAATAACAAAATAATTTCGCATCCTTCTAAAAATATTCTAACTTATGGCTATGCTTTTTATGTAAACATGGATGGCTCTACTCCTTATTCAGAAAAGCCGATAAACTTTAGCTATGATGGAAAAGTTTTAGGAAATAATTTTACAAATTCCTCTGGCTTTTACACTTTTAACTTTTTTATAAATTATGAAGGAACTTATACTTTTAAGGCAAGTGCTAAGGATGGTAATATTTATGGAGAAAATTCAACAGATCTTTTAATTTTCTCTTCTCCTATGGATGTAAAGTTCAGGATTAGTTATCATCTTGGAAATACAAAGGAAAATGATGTATATAGAATTGGAAATTTCAACGAAACTATAAATGGCTTAAATATTTCAAGAATTCTTACTTCAAATCAGTTATCCCATGCTTATGTATGCACTTACGATAAAACAGAGTATCAAGAGGGATTGCTCTTATCGTTAATTCATTCTTACAATAAAAACAAGCTTAATTTTGTTAATTTTTCAGCTTTGAGCCTTAATAGCAATTATACTCTAGAATTAGCTCAAAGGTTAAGCGAATCAAGTTTGCTTTTAACTTTAACAAAGGGAGATTGTGAGTTAATAGAAAATAAAATGTATTTGGTTGAAAGCCAAACAATTCCTTCAAAAGCTTTCTCTAGCTTTTCTTTTGGTTTGCCCATTCAAAACATTTTTCAAATAATAGCAAGTTACGATAAAATTGATTTAAAAGGCAGTTTAAGCTTTTCAAAAGGCTCCCATCTTCTTTGCATAGAAAAAAGCGGAATAAGCAATGCTTACAAGCCAATCGTGGAGGTGAGGAAATGCTAAAAGCTATTAGCCCCTTAATTTCTACTGCTTTAATAATTTTAATACTCGTAGGAGCAATAACAATAGTTTTGAGTTTTGCAAATGAAACTTTAAGTAGAGCTAACGAAGCAAACGTAATAAATGAAGCAAGGCAAAATATGAAGTTGTTAGATAATACGATAAGGCAAATAGCTTCTAGCGGAACAGGAAGCTTGAAAAAAGTTCAGCTTAAAGTTTCTGACGGAACTTATAAAGTTATTGAAAAAACAAATAGCTTAGAATTTTCTTATTTAGTAAAATACGGCACAATAGAGCCTGGAACTTACTTGAAAGAAAATAATTTGTTGTTAATAAGCGGTTCAACTTCAAAAGCTTATGAAGGAGATTTGGATGGGGATGGAGAAAATGAATTGATTTTGGAAAATGAAATTCTGAAAGTTGCGATACAAAAAGTTGGGAGTAGAAATAATTTTCAACCA
>CALIKW010000092.1 GCA_938017915.1 uncultured archaeon
GTACTCTTTTTCTTCCTTAAAACTCAACACTCCTTTCAATTTTGCCCATAAGCTTGCTTTTTCAACTTCATCCCTTTTCATCCCAGTTTTTTCAGAAATTTCACAAGAATTTGCTTTTTCCAATTTCTCCAAAATTTTGATTATTTTCTTCTCATTGGGATGAAGCTTCTCAACAATTTTTTCCATAATTTTTAATTTGGTTTAAAGTATAAAAAAGAGCTATTTCTCCTTCAGATTTTTCGCATCTTTCTTTAAATAAATTTTTTTAAAGTACTACAATAAATCCAATTTGAAAGGAATTGTTTAAAGCAGCTAATCTCTTAACATGAATTCTTCAATTTTTTCTTTTGCTCTTTCCCTTCTTTTCTGGTGCTCTTGTAAGAACTTATTCAAGACTTCTATAGTAATTTCTTTTAGTTCACCTGTAAGCATTTTTCCTGACTTATAATCCTCATAAATTTGCTTAAGCTTTTTTGTATCCTCAAGAAAGAAGGTTAAATATTGGTAAGAAACATCTATTTCTGGAATCCCACCTTTTTTTCTGTGCTCTTTTACTGTTTTTCTTCCTCCTGAAAAAGCATACTTTATTATCTTTGTCCTAACCTTTTCTGGTGTATCTGTGGTAAAAATTGCTGTATTCTCAACAGAAGTTGACATTTTCCCCCCTTGTGTCAAGCTTGGTAAAAATTTGCAAAGTATTGTTGCAGGTTTAGGGAAGCCTAGTTTTGGTGCTATGTCGCGAGTAAGTCTAAAATGAACATCCTGATCAACAGCGCATGGAATTAAACAGTTTGTCGGCTTCTTTTCCCATATAGTGGGCAAAAATGCAGGCACAGACTGCATGCAAGTATAAAAAATCTCTCCTAAGTTGTTCGAATCTTTAAATCCAAATAAGGCTTTGGTAGTAGAAAGCGTTACTTTTTTTGCTACCATGCACGCATACTTATAAAGATGGCCTGCATACTCTGTATCTAAAAATATTTTAGTTTTTTTAGGGTCAAATCCTATTGCAATTATGTCTAAAATATTTTCATAAGCCCATTTTTTTGTATCTTCTAAGCTTAAATCATCTTTAAAGAAAAATTTTTCTTCATCTGGAATTTGGAAAATGAGAATTGAATTAAACTTATCCTGAAGCCATTTTGCGAAAATCCATGGTACTAAATGGCCAAGATGAACTGGGCCAGCAGGAGCTCTTCCTGTATAAAGGTAAAACTTATTCCCTTTTTCAAATTCTTTTAAAATTAAATCAAAATACTTGTGAGCAAAGAAAATTTTTCTCTCAAGAAAATAGTGAAGTTCACCTGTATGCTTTTTTAATTGTGCTAAGATCCTTTCATCCAGAAGCTCAATCCCAAAATTTCTTACTAATTTCTCGTAGTCTACTTTTCCCTTAACCTCCCAAGGGGTTACAACAAATTCTTTCATATAATAATAAATATTAAAAAGCTTTTTAAGAATAAATATACATTTATTTTCAATTGAGATTATGGCAGTTTTTAAGTTTGTTGTTTCAGACCCAGAAACAAAAAAAAGCTTTCAGTTAGAAGTAGATCAAACTAAAGCTTTAGGCTTAATTGGAAAGAAGATAGGTGAAGAATTTAATGGTGATTTAATAGGCTTGCAAGGCTATATCTTAAGAATTACTGGAGGTACTGATAAAGATGGCTTTCCTATGCATCCTGAAGTAGAGGGTAGCGGAAGGAAAAAAGTTCTTTTATCAAGTCCTCCTTGCTTTCATCCAACTAAAAAAGGGGAAAGAAGAAGAAAAACTGTAAGGGGAAATACTATAAGCGAGGATATTGCTCAAATAAATTGTAAAATTGTTAAGAAAGGTGAAAAGGCTATTGAAGAGCTTATTCCTAAAAAGAAGGAAGAAAAGAAAATAGAAAAGCCTGAAGTTAAGGAAGGGTCAAAGGAAATAGAAAAGGAGGGAAGTGAAAAAATTGGCTGAAGTAAATCCAAAACTCATTCCTGAAGTAAACATAGGAATGGTAGGTCATGTTGCGCATGGAAAAACTACTTTAACTTATGCATTAACATCAAAACTTACACTTTCTCATTCAGAAGAACTCAAAAGAGGAATTACAATAAGATTAGGCTATGCAGATGCAACTTTTTATAAATGTAAGAATTGTGGTAAATATTGCACAAGCCAGAAATGTCCTTTCTGTTTTTCTGATTGTGAAATTTTAAGGACTGTTAGCTTTGTTGATGTTCCTGGTCATGAAACTTTAATGGCAACAGTTTTAACTGGCGCTGCATTAATGGATGGGGCTTTGCTAGTAATAGCTGCAAATCAAAAATGCCCTCAACCCCAAACAAGGGAGCATTTAAAGGCTTTGGAAATTGTTGGAATAAAAAATGTAGTAATAATTCAAAACAAAATAGATTTGGTTTCTAAGGAAAGGGCTTTAGAAAATTACGAAGAAATAAAGGAATTCATAAAAGGGAGTTTAATAGAAAATGCTCCAATAATTCCTGTTTCTGCTCAGCAAAGAATTAACATTCCTTACGTAATAGAGGCTATAGAGAATTTTATCCCAACACCTAAAAGGGATGAAAAAAAGGAATTGAAAATGCTTGTTGCTAGGAGTTTTGATATTAATAAACCAGGGACAAAACCAAAGGATTTGAAAGGAGGGGTATTGGGAGGAGGAATAATTCAAGGAAAAATAAGGCTTGAAGATGAAATCGAGATAAGGCCTGGAGTGAAAATAAATGAAAAATATGAAAGCTTGTTTACAAGAGTAAAAGGTTTGCAAAAAGCTGGAATAAATTTGGAAGAGGCAGGACCTGGAGGCTTGCTCGGTGTTTTAACAGAGTTAGACCCTTTTCTTACAAAATCAGATTCTTTAGTAGGGAGTATAGTAGGTTCTCCAGGAAAATTACCAGAAACAAGAGAAAAATTGGTTTTGGAAGTTAATTTCCTGGAAAGGGTTGTGGGCTCAAAGGAATTGCAAACTTTAGAGCCGATAAAAGTTAATGAGAGTTTGCTAATAAATGTTGGAACTGCAAGAAGCTTGGGCACAGTTAAAAATGTAAAAAAAGATGAGATTGAGCTTGACTTAAAAATTCCTGTTTGCGTTGAAGAAGGAGAAAAGGCAGTAATTTCTAGGCAAATAGCAGGAAGATGGAGATTAATAGGATATGGAAAAATAAAGTAATACTTAAAAAAATTAGGAAATTCAAAAAAAAATTGAATTTTTTAGCAATATGCTGGTTGTTCTTCTGAATTGGATGGGCCAACTACTTTCACTCTGTGAGGTGTACCAATTTGGAAAGGTTGTCCAGGTGAAACCATAGCCCGACCTGTACTTCCTGGAGGAATGTCGTCCAGGGTTACCTGGTTTAGATTCATAAGCGCACCATCAACAAAGAAAGTTAAATCTGTGCTTGCTATAGTAAGTCTCGGATCTAAGTTTCTTATACTAACATAATATATAGCATTTCCTTCTTGCTCTGTACAAGTTACATCTAAAATCTTAATTTGTTTTTCAGCAACTTTTATCATTCCACTTATGTAGATGTAAGCTACTCCTGCCAATGCTATTGTTATCATTAGCATTAGGATAGTTGCTATTACAGTTGATACGCCTTTCATTCATTCACCTTAAATTAAATTTGGAAAGCTGTATATAAATATTTAGCATTCAGTAAACTTTTCTTCTGAATTGGAAGGACAATAACTTTTATTTATGAATGCTTTGTGAAATAGCATTTCCATCATTCCAAACACCAATTGAAATTCCACCATTTTTTGGTATAGGGTTATTACTCCAACTTATTTGATTTGAAGGAATAATTTCACTTCCTCTAAAAACACTTATTTTTGAGGTATCTAAGTTTAATCTTGGGTCAAGTTTTTAACTATAACACTAAAGCCAACATTTGGCTCACATACAGCATCCAAAAGTTTTATTGTTGGTGTAAATCCTCTCAAAAAATTTTCAGCGTAAATAAGCATTACAGCTAATGCTATCGTTATGCAAAGAAAAATTAAAATTCCAATTGTTTGGGAATTACCTTTCGTATTTAATTTTTCTCTTCCAAAAAGAAAATTATGAAAAAAATTATTCTGGATTCAAATTTTTTAATAGATTGCTTAAAGTTTAAAGTAAACTTTTTGGAAAATATTGAAAAATTAATTGAAGGACCTTTCGAAATTTTTATATTGGAAAATGTTTTAAGAGAACTGGAAAAAATAAGCAGAAGAAAAACAGAAGAAAGTAAATATGCAAAACTTTCTCTAAAACTTGTGAAAGAAAAAA
>CALIKW010000093.1 GCA_938017915.1 uncultured archaeon
TCAACTTTAATTCTTATAATAATCTGGTTTTTAAGGGATGTGAGATAGTATGGGAAAGCAAAGAAGTGGAAAGCATGGTAGTAAAAAGCCTCCTGTAAAAAGAATTCCAAAGTGGTTAAAGTATAAGAAGGAAGAGGTTGAAAATTTAGTAGTAAAACTTGCAAAAGAAAAAATTCCTTCAGCTCAAATAGGAATTGTTTTAAGAGATCAATATGGTATTCCTGACGTTAAAGCAATAACAGGAAAATCTATTTCAAAGATATTAAAGGAAAAAAAGCTTTATCCAGAAATTCCTGAAGATTTGCTCTTTCTTTTGAAAAAGGCTGTGAGATTAAGGGAGCATCTTGAAAAACATAAAAGAGATAAAACATCAAAAAGAGGTTTAGAGATTTTAGAATCAAAAATAAGGAAGCTTGCTAAATATTACGTTAAAAAAGGAATTTTACCAAAGGGTTGGAGCTATTCCCCAGAGCAAGCAAAGCTTATAGTACAGAAGTGATTTTATGGGGAAAAAAGGAAAGAAAAAGGATTGGTTCCCAGTAATTTTAAAACCTTTTAATAAAGAGATTACGAAAACTTTGGCTGATGAGCCAGAGAAACTTATAGGAAGAAGAATTTCTGCCTCCCTCTTAGAATTAACTAACGACTTTAATAAGTATTACATGAAATTTATTTTTAAGATAAAAAAAATAGAAAATGGGAATGCTATTGCAGAATTCGATGGTTCAGAATGTTTGAGAGATTACATTTCTAGGATGGTTGTAAGAAGGGTTAGGAGAATAGATGTCATCCAAACCTTAGAAACAAAGGATAAAGTTAAAATTAGGGTTAAAAGCTTAGTAGTAGTTTCAAAAAGAGTAAAAAGCACGATGGAAAAAGTTATGAGGAAAAGAGTTGAAGAGTTGGTAAAAGATTTTGTCGAAAATTCAAGCTTAGAAGAATTCGTTCAAAAAATAATTTCTGATGAAATTAAAAATAAAGTTATTAAAGAAATTAGCAAAATTTATCCTGTTAGACATTTTGAAATTAGAAAAACAGAAGTCTTAAGCTAAGGAAATTGCCACATTTATTAAAATTATCAAGATTATAAGAACAGAAAATAAGTTGACTAGCTTTTTAGCTCTATCTTTAGAGAAAAACTTTTCAAAAATCGCCTCGTATATGAAACCACCATCTAAAGGCTTAATGGGCAAAACATTAAAAACACCTACTAAAAGGTTCAATATTATTATCCAGCTGAATAATCCAGGGTTGAATGGGGTAAATAAAGGTGAGCCAAACAACCATTCAAGAAAATTTATTAGAAAAGGAGAAGGTTTGCCTAAAAAATCAAAATTTTCCTTAAACTCAACTTTATTCCTTCTAAAGCTTATTCCAATATAAGGAAGTTCTGGATTATCAGGATGGTTTGTTGTTTCTATTTCATAAGTTTTATAATCAGTTTTTATTTTAACAGTTTCTCCAGGTTTAACACTTCTCATAACATTTGCAAATTCATAGATATTTCTTGTTCTTACTTCATTCACACTTATTATAATCCCTTCTAAATTTGCTTTACTTGCAGGCGTGTTTTGAATAACTTCGTACTCAATCCCAACAGGCTCAAGGAAGAATAAAACAACTTTAAAGAGGAGGAATGAGACAGCTAAGAAAATTAAAGCATTTAAAAAGTTTCCGAAAGAGCCAACTGAATAAACTTTTAACCTTGTTAAAATTTTACTTTTCTTGAGTTGTTCTTCATCAGGCTCTACAAAAGCCCCTGGAAAAATCAAAAGAAGCAAAATTCCAAAAGATTTTATTCTTATCTTTTCTGCTCTTGCAACTAGTGCATGAGAAAATTCATGAGAAAAAAGAATTGTAAAAATAGAAATTATCCAATAGCTTACAGGAACTCCTATAATGTAAGGGAAAGGATATTCTAGCCCAGGGACCTTAGGTAAAATCATTCCAACACTTGGCAAAGCTTCTTCAGGATGAGTTATAGAAAAATACAAGTTTTGAATGAGCATGTAAACGCCAAAAACAGAGGCAGCAATCGAAACAAAAATTGAAATTAAACTATAAAATTTGATTGCTTTTTTGTATTTTTTTACTATCTCATTCACTTTCCTTATAAATTTTTTAGTCCTTCTGATTAAAAGAACATATTTAAACTCCACATTCTTCTTATCTTTCAAAATTAAAGCTAGAGAAATGCCTATAAAAGCTATTAGAAGAAAAATTTCCAAATCCATAAAATTAATTTAAATCTCTGATATAAATTCTATTAGTGGTTTTTTGGCTGTTGAAAAAATAGAAAAGATAATTAAAAGGGATGGAAGGATTGTAGATTTTGATAAAGAAAAAATAACAAATGCTATTTTTAAAGCTGCAAAATCTGTTGGAGGAAGGGATAAAGCATTAGCTTCTAAGCTTGCTGATCAAGTTGTGAGTATTCTTAAAGAGAGACTTAAACCAGGGGAAATACCTACTGTAGAGCAAGTTCAGGATTTGGTCGAAAAAGTTTTGGTCGAAAATGGTCATTATAGAACTGCAAAAGCCTATATTCTTTACAGAAAAGAAAGGACTTTAATAAGGGAAGAAAAGAAAAAAATTTTGCAAAAGGACTTTATAGATGATATAGATAAAAGGTTTTCTTTAAATGCAATTCAAATCCTTGCTTCAAGATATTTACAGAAGAATGAGGAAGGAAAGCTAATAGAATCTCCAAAGCAACTTTTTGAAAGGGTTGCTGCTCTAATAGTAATTCCTGATATATTGTACGATAAAAAAGTTTTTGATAAAAGTGGAAAACAAAAAATTTGGGAAAAAGAAGATTTTAATCCAGAAGAGTATGAAGGAAAACTTGGAATAGGAGAAATTAAGTGGAATAGATGGCACTTAGAAAGAATGAAAAATCTTTATGATGAGTTAAATTCTCAAGGAAAAATGAAGGTTAGTTGGAAAAAATTTTTAGAAATGGTTAAAAACAAGGAATTTGAGGAATATTACCAGAATTTCTTGGATTATTATAATCTTATGGTAGATAAAAAGTTTTTACCAAATTCTCCAACTTTATTCAACGCAGGAGGAAGGCTTTCTCAGCTTTCTGCCTGTTTTGTTTTAGCAATTGAGGACAGCATGCCTTCAATTATGGAAGCTGCAAAGGATGCTGCTCTAATATTCCAATCTGGAGGTGGAATTGGAATAAATTACTCAAAACTTAGACCAGAAGGGGATGTTGTAACATCTACTGGCGGGATAGCAAGTGGCCCACTAAGTTTTGCAAGGATAATAGATGTTGTTACAGATGTTGTAAAGCAGGGAGGTAAAAGAAGGGGAGCTTGCATGGGAATTTTAGAAATTTCCCATCCAGACATAGAAAAGTTTATTACTGTAAAGGAAACTCCTGGAGTTTTTGAAAATTTTAATCTTTCAGTTCTTTTATTTCCGGATTTTATAGAAGCTTATGAAAAGGATGAATTTTATGCTCTAATAAACCCAAGAACAGGTAAAGCTTGGAAGCATGTAAAGGCAAGGTATTTAATGGATGCTATAGCCATGAGTGCTTGGAAAACAGGAGATCCAGGAGTTTTATTTTTTGATAATTTAAACAAGAGGAATGTTTTGATTAAAGCAAAAGGTCCGATAAGAGCTACAAATCCTTGTGGTGAAGAGCCTTTATATGAGTATGAATCTTGCAACTTAGGTTCTGTAAATCTTTATGCTCATTTTAAGGAAGAGGAAAGTGGAGTTAAAATCTTTGATTGGGAGGATTTGAAAAGAACCATAAGGATTGCGACTCAGTTTTTGGATAATGTAATAGATGTGAACAAGTTTCCCTTAGATAAAATAGAAAAATCCACGAAAGAAAGCAGGAAAATTGGTTTAGGAATGATGGGTTTGGCTGATGCGTTATTTGCCATGAAAATATCATACAATTCAGAGGAAGGTTTTGAAATGATGAGAAAGATAAGCGAATTCATAACTTTCAATGCTATGCTTAAATCTTGTGAATTAGCAAAAGAAAGAGGAGTTTTTCCATTATATGAAAAATCTGCTTATCCGAATGATTTGCCTGTAGAAGGATTTTATCAAAAAGAAATTTGGACCCAAAATTGGGATGAGCTAATTGAAAAAATAAAGGAAAATGGTATAAGGAATGCAGAAGTTACAACAATTGCACCGACAGGAAGTTTGTCCATGCTTTTTGATGTTTCTTCTGGGATAGAGCCTCAATATGCCTTAGTTTTTGAAAAAGTTGTAACTATAGGTAGCTTTTATTATACTGACTTAGAATTTGAAAATCAGTTAAAACTAGCAGGTTTGTATGATGACTACATACTAAAGAAAATTAAGGAAAATGGAGGTAGTGTTCAAGGTTTGAAGGAAATTCCTGAAGAAATGAGAAAGGTTTTTGTTACAGCTTTAGATATACCCTGGTGGGATCATGTCAGGGCACAAGCAGAAATTGGAAAGTGGGTTTGCGCAGCCACAAGCAAAACTATAAACATGCCAAACTGGGTTTTGCCAGAAGATGTTAAAAATGCATTTTTGTTTGCATACAAGCTTGGATGTAAAGGAATAACAGTTTATAGAGATGGATCAAAATCAAAGCAGGTTCTATATTCTCCGCCAGCTGAAGTAAAGAACAGGCAAAAAGAAGTTATAAGGTTAATTAAGAACAAAACTTTGGAAATTATGAAAAATTTTGGGATAGAAGTTCCTGAATTTTGGAATTATGAAGAAGAAAGGCCAAAACCTTTTAAAAAGATAGAAAGTGATAGATGTCCTGAATGTGGTTCTTCAAGACTCGTGGAGGAAAGCGGATGTATAAAATGCTTGGATTGTGGATGGAGCGTTTGCGTTATAGCTTAAAATCTTATCCCTGCTAAAAAGCTGTAAATCCCCTTTCCTATCATCAGGAAACCAATGATTTTTAAGTTAGGAAAATTAAAGTAAGCTAGAGTTAAAGAAATAAATGCGAATATATCTATCAAACCAAGCAAAAAAATGAAAATTTCACCTTCAGTTAAAGAAGGAAGGGATATAATTCCTTTTATCAAGCAAAAGATTGCAAGATAGAGAAGAAATGGTGAGGTTAAAGGAAAAATAATGAGTACTCCTGCAAGTATATCTATCAAGCCAAGCAAAGACAAAATCATTAAATACATTTATTTCAAATAAAAATAAAGGTGATGTATTGGTTGTAAGAGTTGATGAAAATAAATGCATAGGTTGCGGGCTTTGTGCTAGCTTATGCCCGAATGTATTTAAGCTAGAAAAAGGAAAATCAAGAGTTATAAATCCAGAAGGAGAGTGTGAAAATTTGGAAAATGCAAGGGATTCTTGCCCGGCAGGAGCAATTTCAATAGACTAAATTTTTTTAACTTTTGGCCCTTCTTTTGTATCTTCTATTAGAAAACCCTTTTCTCTAATTTTTTCTCTTATTTCATCAGCTTTTTTAAAATCCTTTTCCTTCCTTGCCTTTTCTCTTTCTTCCAAAAGCTCTTTAATTTCTTCTGGTATTTCCTCTTTCTTTATTTCCCTTTGCAAAATGCCAAAAATTTTTCCAAGTTCCCTGAAAGTTTTGATTATTTCCTTTGAAAGATTTAGATTAATTTCTCCGTTTTGCTCATTTATTAAGGCATTGGTTTTGGATGAAAGGTTATAAAGAATGGTAAGCGCTTTCGGTGTGTTGAAGTCATCGTCCATAAAAATTTCAAATTTCTTTTTGCACTGTTTAAGAAAACTTTTAAATTCAATTTCAGGTTTTGTTAATCTTTTCCTTTTCTTCGCTTCCTGCAAATTTTTTAAAGTAGTGTAAAGCTTTTCTAGGTTTGTTTTTGCTTGCTCAAGATTTTTTTCGCTATAATCAATAGGACTTCTGTAGTGAGAAGATGCAAAGAAAATTCTTAAGGTTTCTGCATCATACTTTTTTAAAGCATCCCTTATCGTTACAAAATTTCCTAAAGATTTTGCCATTTTTCTTCCTTCAACTGTGAGAAGGCCTGTATGCAACCAATATTTAACAAAAGGCTTTTTTCCTGATATTGCTTCCATCTGAGCTATTTCAGCCTCATGATGAGGAAAAATTAAGTCCCTAGCTCCACCATGAATTTCGTACTGTGGGCCAAAATGAAATTCAGTAATTGCAGTATCTTCAATGTGCCACCCAGGCCTTCCTTCAAACCAAGGAGAAGGCCATTTTGGTTCGTTTGGCTTAGATTTTTTCCACAAGCAAAAATCTCCTTTATTCCTTTTGTTAACACTTTCATCAATTCTTGAAACAGAATCTTCTGCTTCCAAAGTAGTTCTTCCAGACAATTTTCCATATTCCTTAAACTTGCTTAAATCATAGTAAATCCCATCCTCTATTTCATAAGCATAACCTTTTTCTAAAAGCCTTTTTACTTGACTTATTATTTGCTCTATAAAATCTGTTGCTCTAGCATACTTATTCACAGAATTAATTCCTAAAGCATTCATATCCTTATAAAATTCTTCCTCAAACCTTTTAGCAACAGCTTCAGGAGTTATGCCTTCTTCCTTAGCTCTTTCAATAATTTTATCATCCAAATCTGTTATGTTTTGAAGATAAAAAACCTTATAACCTTTATACCTAAGGTATCTTGCAATAATATCAAATTGTACGTACGTTTTTGCATGCCCTAAATGCGAAAAGTCATAAACTGTAGGGCCGCAAACAAACATTCTTACTTTTTTTCCTTTTATCGGCTTAAAAACTTCTTTTTTTCTTGATAGAGTGTTAAAAACTTTTAGGACCATAAACTCACTTTTTTAAATTAAAAGCTCGGGGCGGGAATTTCAGGGTTAATCCTTTTGAACCCGCATGCGTCGGTCTCAACTTCTCATCTTTTATCAAAAGACCGACTGCAGCCGACTGCCTAACCGGATTCGGCCACCCGAGCTTTTTTTCTTTATTTAATAAAAATATCTTTCTTCTTAAATCTCTAAGCATTTTTCCCCTAACAATTTCTTGCTTTTCAGAAAGCTTTCTTAAAGATTTTCTAGTTTCAGGACTATTAGAAAGGGCTGATTTAATTAGCTGGACAGCAAAGGCTATCGCCCACTTTTAAGCACCAAATTAATTTATATACTTCAACTTAAAAAAGTTTCTGATAGTAAAAATATAAAAAAGCTGAAAACAATGAAGTTAATCTAATCGAAAATTAAACAACAACTTTAAAATAGGTAGAAATTTTATTGTTTTTCTTTTAATGCTCATATCACTTTCTTCTCCATTATAAATCAAAACCCCTCTTTTTACTCCATACTTTTTCATAAACAAAATTAAAGATTTCAAATCTCCTTTCTCCACTTTTTCCTTTGCTTTTACCTCTATTGGAACAATTTCTTTATTTGTTTTTAAAAAATCAACCTCATTTCCTTTATCTTTCCAATACTTATTAAGACCAAGTACTGAAGCTACTAAACACTCAAATATTTGTCCCTTGGAAAGCTCAGGATAAAAGCAAAACGATAAAGATATGTTGAATGGATAAACTTTTTTTAGCTTTCTTGATTCAGCTCTTACAGAAGGCCTAAAATTTTTAACTAACCTAACAAGCTTTCCAAACTCTAAAGCTTCTATATGCTTGAGTAATGTTAACTTATGGATTTTAAGATCTTTTGAAAGAGATGTTATGTTCAACGTCATTCCAACCTCTCTCATAAAAATTTCTATTAAAGTTGAAAGAAGCGAAGAATTTATATCCCTAAAAATTTTTTGTATATCTGACTCCACTTTTGTGATTATAAGTTCTTTAATATATTCGTTTACTTTTGTTTTATCATTCCATTTAACTATTTCTGGAAATGGTCTTCTTATATAATCTTCAAAAACCATTTTTAACTTATCTTCATAAAGCTCAAAATTTTCAATACTTTTTCCAAAATAAATCTCTGCAAATTCCTGCAAAGTTAGCGGTGAAATTTCGATTAAAAAATATCTTCCTGCTAAATTTTCCCTTGCTCCTTTTTCTATCATAACACTTGCAGAACCTGAAACACAAATTTTTAAATTTGGTAAGTTATCGTAAAGTATTTTTATCTTTGAGCTCCATTCCTTAAGCTTATGAATCTCGTCTAAAAATAAGAAAACATTTTCATTTTTCCAATCAACTTTTGTTATTTTCGAATATTCCTCAAGAATTTTAAAGGGATCTTCTATAACTTCATCAAAAGTAAAGTATAAAATGTTAGCTGGCTTAACCTCTTTTTTTAGAAGTTCTTCTATAAGCTGGTAAATTATTGTGGTTTTACCAACTCTTCTTAAACCAGTTAGAATGAGAATTTGTTTGTAATTAAAATAAGTTTCTTTGATTTGAGCAAAAATTTTTCTTCTGTATTCTTTTGCCTTTTCTTTTGATATTTTACCTGTTTCCCACCATTCGTTCAAGGTTATTAAAATCTCTTTCATATAAGTTATTTATCAGAACTCATATTTAAATTTTTAGTTCTTTTAGAAAACTAATGTGCTAAAAAAGTTATTAACTTTTTTTAGGTTTTGCGGACTTTATCTTTTAAAAAAGGTTTAAATATAACTTTTAAAGAGCCCAAACTAGAATTTGAAGATTCTAAAACTTTTTTAAATTGAAATTTCCAATTGATTTAAATGGAAGTTGAAAAAGTTTTTAAGCTTGGTATTTTTTTCTTTTTGTTATTAATTTCCATATCCCTCATTTTACTAAATAAGCCTTCTTTTAGTTTAGAGTTACAGGGAGGAATAAAAATAACTCTTTACTTTAAGGAAGCTAATTTAACTGAAGTTTTTGAAATTATTCAAAAAAGGATTTCATTTTTAGGCTTGCCGGATAAAGTTTTTTTAAATAATAGCAAAATAGAGATTTGGAGTTTAAGTAATGAAAGCCTGCCAAAAATTTTGGAAAAGGGGAAATTTGAAGCAAAAATTTTA
>CALIKW010000094.1 GCA_938017915.1 uncultured archaeon
AAAAAATTTTCTCGAGAAGTTTAATCCATAAAAGCTTACACTTCAAATTCTGGCATCCACTTTTTTGTGCAAAAATAAGTATAAATCCTTTACTATCTTTTTCTTAATTTAATGACTTCAATAAGCCTTTATGGTGGAGCAGGTGAAGTTGGAGGAAACAAGATTTTAATAGAAGATAAAGAAACTAAAGTTTTTTTAGATTTTGGTACGTCTTTTGCAAAAATTAAAAAGTTCTACAAAGATCCTTTTTATTCACCGAGGGGTTTGTTAGACAGGTTAATTATGGGTATTCTTCCTAATTTGGAAGGGGTATACAATCCTGCTATGCTTAAAAGAATGGGCAAAAAACCTCATGAAGAACCAGCAATAAATGCCTGCATTTTATCTCACTCTCATCTTGACCATTTTGGTGATTTAGTTTTTGTTGATCCAAAAATACCAGTTTACTGTTCAAGAGAAACTTACTGTGCAATAAAGGCTTACGAAGATATCACTAAAAGCTCAGAAGAAAGACAATGGACTTATTATCAAGAATCGAAAAAAGTTGATGAATGGATACCTCTAGGATATTATTGGATAGATGAGTTTGGAAAAGCACACAAAACTACAAAAGAAAATGCTACACACGAAAGAGTTATAATTCAGTTTGAAATTCCTGCTGAAGAAATTAGAAGAAATTTTGTACAAAAATCAAAATCAAAAATCGATAATTTAGAAATTGAGCTTTTTCCCGTAGATCACAGTTCTTTTGATGCCCAAGCCTTAATAGTTTACACATCTGATGCAAAAATAGCTTACACAGGAGACATAAGATTCCATGGTTTTAAAACAGAGGAGAGTATAAAATTTGTTGAAAAAGCGAAGAATGCAGATATTTTACTAACAGAAGGAACAAAGATAAACGAAGAAGTAAGCTTTACAGAGTATGATGTAGAAGAAGAAACAAAAGGGATAGTGAAGAATACAAAAGGTCTTGTTTTGATAGATTTTTCTCTTAAAAACTTAGAAGAATTGTTAATGTATAAAA
This sequence comes from uncultured archaeon, assembly GCA_938017915.1. GTDB lineage: Archaea > Aenigmatarchaeota > Aenigmatarchaeia > CG10238-14 > SCSR01 > CALIKW01. The sequence continues at coordinate 1,028 of CALIKW010000094.1, forward strand.
GAATAGCAGAAGAGACAGGAAGGGAATTTGTGACTTCACCTAAGAATGCTTTATTTCTTCTTTATAGGGATATAAGAAACTTAGTAAAAGAAAAATTTTCAAACTTTCCTTCGAAAATTCTTGTTTTCGAAAAAAATATTTCAACGAGGTCTAAAAGAAATATTACAAAGTATAAAGAAATCGAAGTAGTTGAAGATGAGAAAATAAGGAAAAACCCTCAAAATTATATAGTAAACCTAAGTTTTTATGAGTTTGAAAAGCTTGTTGATTTCTCTCCGCCACCAGGAAGTACTTTAATAATTAACAACCCCGAACCATTTGATGAAGAGTCTATGCTTGATGAGGAAAAAATCCAAAACTGGTGCAATTATTTCGGACTTAAAAATTATAGAATACATACTTCAGGACATTTAGGGAATTCAGATTTGTTATGGATGGTGAAGGAAATCAAGCCAAAATACATTTTACCTTTACACTCGAGTTTAGAAAATGCTTTGTTAATTAAGGAAAGGTTTGGAGAAAGGGTTAAAATTCTTAGAGAAGGGGAAAGCTTTAATTTTAAGCCAGGACTTTTAAGTTTCTTAAGCTAAAAGCATGGTAAGCAGTTATTGTTATAAGAATTTAAACATTTCTTTGAGATGACGCAAAACTTCAGAATGGTTCTCGTACATTTTTCTTCTCTCATATTCTAAGATTACTTCATTTCCCTTATTTTCTTTTAGAAAATCCCTTAGTACTTTAAAATTTTCTCTTCTAACTTTATCACTTACTTTTGGTTCCTCTATTTTCTCTAAATTTTCATGAACATAATGCATAGAAGTGAAGTACAAGTAATCCCAATAATTTTCAAATGGTTCGTCCACATACCTGCATACTCCATATCTTATTTTTGAGTTTAAGCTTCCAGGAGTTTTCCAACCTTTGTTAAAACATATGGAAGTTGTATCTATGATTGCATCACTTTGTATTTTTTCAGAAAAATTTCTAGGGTCAAAGCCAACGTTTATTCCAGTTTTTAAAGCAGTTATTAGGGAATAAGTTAAAATACTTTCTCTTAAAGAATCAAGAAGTATTTCACCAGGTCCTTTTCTCCTTTTATAAGTTTCAAGTTTAAGTTGAGAAGAAGGTGAAATTAAATTTTCCTCGTATATTAAAGGAATAAAGCAATGATAGCCTCCTACAGAACTTCCAGAAGCCCTTACTATTACATCTTTTATTCCTATACTTTTATCAAAATCTAGAATCTTTTTAACAATTTTTAAAGTATCTTGATACTCAAAAGACATAGGATCAATATCTCTAATCGCATCTATTGGTATGTTATGAACAGAGCTTTCTGAAAGAATTTCGAAGCCCAAAGGATGAGAATTTCTTATAAATTCAAAAGCAAGCAGTCTTTGAGTTAATTTGCTTACATCCTCCTTTTTCTCTATTTTTATCGGACCTTTATCGTAAAAGCTTGGCCAATTTCTTAGAGTAACAGACTCTTCTAGCTCAACTTTTTTATCCAACTCTAACCACTCTTCCTTTCTTGGAAGATAGGTAGAAAGCCTCTTTAAAAACCAAAACCAGTTTTTTGGTCTTAGACACTTAATAGAAATTCCATAATCCTTACAATAATTTGATATTACATCACTAAATATTTCATAATGCTCTAAAATTTTTGGTACATCTTTTAAAGAATATGCCTCCTGGTAAGGCTGTTTAAGTTTATAATTTTCTATTTTTTCCTTTAAAGTTTCTGGAAAATCTTTGGACACATAAAAAGCAGAAAAAATTTTTTGATTATCTGAAAAAATTTGGTAATTAAAAGAGTGACAAAAATTTATGCTGTCAGGATAAAACAAAAACCTGTTAAAATTGCTTATTTCTTTAAGCAAATCCTTTACTTTCTCAGTTTCGATTTTTCCCACAGCTTCTACTTTTTTTGAATTACCTGAAGTTGGCAGAAAATAAGCCTTTAAATCTACATTTTCTATGCTCGCAATTTTGTTTACGCTATTTACAAAATTTTCAGCATAATTTCCCCCTTTTTTAAGTAAGATTTTTTGTTTAGAAGGATCTTTAATAAAGAATTCAAGCTCTACTTTTAAAGTTAGGCTTTTTGGTTTCTTATCTATTTTAAGATTTTTAATTTCTTCGTTGATTTCACTTATAGGTAAAACATCAACGAGCTCATCTTTAAAATAAAGTTTTATGTTCCTCCTCTTCTCATATTCCTCTCCCCAACTCATACTTAAAGATACTCCTAGGTTTTTATAAAATTATTCTAAGAATTTTACATCATCAACTATTCCATCAGAATCTTTATCTATTCCCAAAACAACTCTTGCTATTTTCTTAGAGTCAAACTTATTCCCTTTTTCTACTTCCTTTAAATTTTTTATAAACCCCAGGATAGCTGCCCTAGTTCCTTTGAATCTTTTTCCAGCAAAAAGAAAAATTTCACTTTTTTCATCAAAAGGATTTTTTATTCTCTCTATTACTCCAACGTTATCATCAACGTAAACACTTTTTGATAAGGAGGAAAAAATGTTCCACTCCCTTTTAAATTCAAAAAATATGGGCAAACTTTTGTTAATTTTTTCAACTATTATATTACTTTTTGGTCCACCAACCAGAATTAAATTCTTTTTCAAATCCTTTTCCTTTATTTCTGTGTCAAGCTTATAGTTTGGAAGTTCTGCTGATTTAACTAAGCTTCCTAAGAATAAGGCTAAATCTATTGCACAGCAGGCATCAGAAGCTTGAGCTCCATATTTCCCATGAGGGTCAGGAGAACCAACAACTATAATAGCTTCTAATTTCCCATTTTTAATAAAAGGTTTAAGAAACTTTAATTCCTTAATTTTTACTTTCTTATCAACAATTCTTTCATCCTCAAAAAGCTTGAAAGATACGGAAGGTGATTTTACCCTATAAATTTTTGCCAATGCACCAACCCTTTCTTCTCTCTTTAAAATTTCCACAATCCCAAACTTTTCCAATTTTCTTAAGTGGTAATATATTTTCTGTTCATGCTCCTTGAGCTTTCTTGCTAAATCCATAGCACAGCTCGGCTCCTTAGAAAGAATTTTTATTATTTTCAAAACAAGCTCATTGCTCAAGCTTCTCAAAACTTTTGGATTTTCTAATAAAATAGTTTCATAAGCTTTTTGCTCATCCCCCTTCTCTTCAACCAAAAAATCCATAAATTATAAATCAATTTTTAGTGTTATAAATTTATTTTTAATAGTTAAGCCAAAATTTCACCTTTTTCTTTGCCATTCTTGAGTGATTTAAAAAGGAAGATTTTAGGTTTGCTTTTTATTTTTTCAAAAAAATTTTAAAATATGGAATGTCCAAAGTGTAAATCGAGTAAAGTAAGAATAATTAAGAGCGATTATCCTGAAGCTTATGAATGCGTAAGATGCAAGTACGTTTGGACAAAAAGTAAAAGGGCGTTGATAGACGAATGATAATAGAACTTAATTATTTAGAAGCAAGGAAAATAGGTTACTTAAGCATGTGGAAAATTGAAGCAAGAGATAGAGAAAATAATCCTTTAAGTTTTTACATAAACAATTTAGCCAACAAACCAGAGCCAAATCTTACTTATGTTAAAGCTGAAAATGTTAAAGCTGAAATGAAGGGAGATTGTCTTTTCCTTCTTGACGAAGTTGTTCTTGAAATAAAAAAAGAGTGGGTTTATGATCCTGACCATCCTCGCAATCTAGCTAAAAGTGTTACAGTAAAATAATCACATTCTTTCCAATATTTCCATTCCTATGAGTTTTAAACAATTTTCCAAAACTATTTTGGAGGCATAAACTAAGCTAAGCCTGAAATTTTTCTTTTCTCCTGCTTTTAAAACAGGGCATGCTTCATAAAATTTATCGAAAGCAGAAGCTAACTCATAAGCATAATTGCAAATGTAGTGTGGCCTTAAATCTTTCATAGCCATTAAGCAAATTTCTGGAAACTTTTCCAAAATTTTGATAAGTTCTTTCTCTTCTTTTTCCAAGCTTTTAACAGAAAATTTTATTTCCATTTCTCCAGCTTTTCTAATTATTCCATTACATCTTGTTAGTGCATACTGTAAGTAAGGTCCTGTATCCCCTTCAAAACTTAGCATCCTTTTCCAATCAAAAACAATTTGCTTATCAGGCTCGACTTTTAAAATTGCGTACTTTAAAGCAGAAATTCCGATTTTCTCTGCTATTTTTCTTTTTTCCTCTTCATTCAAGTTTGGATTTCTCTTTTCAACTTCTTCATAAGCCAAATCAATCAATTTTTTAACAACCTCATCAAGCATTATAGCTTTTCCTTCTCTTGAAGACATTTTTCCTTCAGGTATTCTTACAAGCTCGTAAGAAAAGTGAAAGCAATTTTTAACCCATTCATATCCTAAAAGCTCGAGTATTTTGAACAATTGCTTAAAGTAAAGGTTTTGCTCTGAAGATACAACCCATATAGATTTGTTAAGCTTAAACTTTTCAAACTTATATACTGTCATACCCAAATCGCTTGTAATGTATAAGCCAGTACCATCAGACCTTAAAACTACTATGTTTGGTAAACCGTGATTCTCTAAGTTAGCAACTATTGTGTTATCTGGGGATTTAAAAGCAATTCCTTCTTTCAAAGCTTTTTCAACTATTCTCTTTCCTAAATCTCTAAAATCACTTTCATAAAGATAAACGTCAAAATTCACTTTAATTTTTTCATAAGTTTCTTTAAAGCCATTTACGCACCAATCAACAATTTTTCTCCAAATTTTAATAATTTCTTTATCCTTTTCAAATTCAAACTTCCTTAAAATTTCTCTTGCCTTTTCTTCTAAGCTGGCATCTTCCTTTGCCTTCTCATGAAATTTTACGTAATATTCCCAAAGCCAGAGATCTGGTTTCCCTTCAGGTTCTTTATTTTCTCCCCACAAAAAGTAGGCACAAACTAACTTAGCAACTTGTAATCCAGTATCGTTTATGTAGTTTGCCCTTATAACCTTAAAGTTGTGAAAATTCAAGATGTTTGAAATGGCATTTCCTAGAAGAGTTGTTCTTGCATGACCTATGTGCATGGGATGAACAGGATTTGGTTGAGAAAATTCTACCATAACCTTTTCTTTTTTTCCTATTTTAGAACTTCCGTATTTTTCTCCTTTTTTTATAATTTCTTTTATGATTTTTCCAGAAATTCTTTCAAAATCAAAGAAAAAGTTTATATAGCCATTTTTAACTTCAACTTTCTTTATCATCTTTGGAATTTTTAACTTACTTACCAATTCCTTAGCTACTTCTTCTGGGTTTTTCTTTTCTCTTTTAGCAATTTCAAAGCATATAGTGCAAGCTAAATCACCAAGCTCAGGACTTGGAGGTACTTCTATATATTTTTCTACATCCAGCCCTAAGCTTTTAAAAATCTTAATGATTTCTTCTTTAAGCATCTAAATATAGATAAGAAATCTTTTTATTTTTCTTTAATTCTTTAAAGAATATGGAAAAAATTAGGGATTTTGAAATTGAAAAAGGAATGAGTATAAATGGCTTGATAAAACAGATGAAAGAAAGTGGAGGGTTTACATCAAAAAAATTGGGTGAATGTGTAGATATTTTGGAGAAGATGATAAAAGATAAGGAATGCTTGAGAATTCTTTCCTTTCCAGCTTGTATAATAGCTACAGGAACAAGAGGAGTAATTAAGGATATGGTAAAGGAAAAGTGGTTTGATGTTTTAATAACTACCTGCGGAACTTTGGACCATGACTTAGCAAGAAGCTTTAAGGATTATTATCATGGAAAGTTTGAGGTTGATGATGCTGAGCTTTATAAAAAAGGTATTCACAGGATAGGAAATGTTTTTGTTCCAAAAGAATCTTATGGCTTAATTATAGAAGAAAAAATGAGAGAGTTTTTAAAAGAAATTTGTTCTGAAGGAAAAAAAGAGTTGGCAAGTTACGAGATTTCTTGGGAAATTGGAAAAAGGTTAAAGGAAGATTCAATTTTATACTGGTGCTACAAGAATAAAATTCCTGTATTTATTCCTGGTATAACAGATGGTGCTGTTGGTTATAATCTATGGCTATTTTCGCAAGATAAAAATTTCAAAGTAGATGTTTTTAAGGATGAAAAGGTTCTAAGCGATTTAATATGGGAGGCAAAAAAGCTCGGTGGTCTAATAATAGGTGGTGGAATCTCAAAACATCATACTATCTGGCATGCCCAGTTTAAGAATGGCTTAGACTATGCTGTTTATATCACAACTGCAGTTGAATGGGATGGTAGTTTATCTGGAGCAAAGACAAGAGAAGCAATTTCATGGGGAAAGATAAAGGAAAAAGCGAATCATTTAACCTTAGAATGTGATGCAACGATTGCACTACCTTTAATACTTTCTGCCCTCAAAGAAAGATTCTAATTTTTTAAAAGCCTAACTCTTTTATTTTTTTTAAAATTCTCTCAACAACAACTTCAGGAGGAATGTCAACCTTATTACATTTTACATTTCCAAAAGGTTTTTTCTTTTTATAATAATCTATCAAAGGTTTAGATTGCTTTTGGTAAACGCTAAACCTTTCTTTAATTACTTCTGGCTTATCATCTTCTCTTTGAATTAACTTACTTCCACATTTGTCGCATATTTCATTATTTTTTGGCTTAAGAAAAATTTTATGATAAATTGCGTTGCAGTTTGGGCAAATTAATCTTCCAGAAAGTCTAGCTATAATAACATTTTGAGGAACAACTAAGTTTATAATTAAATCTGGACTTGAAATTTTTTCTAAAGCTTCTGCTTGTTGAATTGTCCTTGGATAACCATCAAGAATAAAACCATTCTTACAATCTTTTTTGGCCAACCTTTTTTTCAAGACTTGAATCGTGATTTCATCAGGAACTAATTTACCGCTCAAAACATAAGAAGCTATTTTTTTACTCAAATTACTTTTCCTCTTAATAATTTCTCTGAAAATATCACCTGTGTTTATTTTTGGAATTCCAAGTTTTTTCTCTAAGATGGAGGCATAAGTTCCCTTTCCTGAACCAGGTGGGCCAAAGATTATCAATTTCATAAAAATTAATTTATTCTTGAATTATTTTAAATTATAAGCCGGGGTAGTTTAGTGGTTAGAAAAAGACTTTAACGCCGCGCTCATATCGAATATGAGCTTTGATTGATGATAAGAAACGCGGAGGTCGAGGGTTCGAATCCCTCCCCCGGCACTCACTTTATTTCTTTTTCATAAATTTCTCTAACATACTCACCTATTGCAAGAGAAGCTGTAAAGCCTGGAGATTCTATGCCTATGAGGTTAATAAAACCAAAGAATCCTTTATCTTCTTCATGTTTGATTACGAAATCTTTGAATTCCTTGCCTTTAATTTTTGGTCTTATCCCAGAAAAATCTTCTTCTATCTCATACTTCTCTATCAAAGGAAAAAATCTTTTGACATCATTTATAAAATCTTCCTTTTTAGATTCAACTCTATAATTTATTTCTTTAACCTCGTAAGCATTCGGTCCTAATCTTATAGTACCATGTAAATCAGGAGTTATGTGAATTCCTAGACTTTTTCCTTCTTCTGGCGGAACAGGATAAATTAACCTTTTAACAGGTAAGTTTCCCAAAACTTTAAAGTAATCCCCTTTATAATAAACTTGCTCATATCCAAATTTTTTAGAATCTATTCCAACCATTTCAGAAATTTTGTCTGCATACAAGCCTGCACAATTTATAACTACATTAGCTTCAAAAGAAAATTTTTGATTTCCACTTACACCAGAAATTAAGTATTTATCCTTAATTTTTTTC
>CALIKW010000095.1 GCA_938017915.1 uncultured archaeon
GAGCTTCTCGAAGAAAGAAGAATAAGCAATTAGATAGTAAAAATACTCTAAAAACATTGCTCCAAACAATTCTTTCAGAAAATGCTCAAACTTAAAAAATTTTAGGATTCGGTTTTTTTCAAGCAAAGTGGGCCCGCGGGGAATCTCAGAGTTTTTTAACTCCTTTGAACCCCGGACCAGTCCCAGTGAGTTCATCACTACTGGTTAAGAGCTTCAGCTCTTTGTCAGCTGCTCTACCATGCTGAGCTACGGGCCCACTAAAACATAATTTAATTCTTCTTCTTAAAATGGGCGAGGCCGGATTTGAACCGGCGACCTTCCGGTTATCAGCTTCGTCTATTATCGGACGCTCCAACCAGGCTAAGCTACTCGCCCTTAAAAATCTATTGTTTAAGAAAATTTAAGTTTATAGGATTTTTGCCTAAGTTAAATTTAAATATGCTGTTTATTCTTTTGTAATCATGGAAAAAGTTGGTATAGCTGAATTACCATTACACTGGGGAAAGGCTCCACGCTGGTTGTTTAATAGAATGGTTAAATTGGCTAAATGTATTGCGGAGGTAATAGTTTATGAATATGGAAAAGAAGAGTTGCTTAAAAGACTTTCAAATCCTTATTGGTTTCAGGCATTTTCCTGTGTTCTGGGTTGGGATTTTCATTCTAGTGGAAGCACTACTGTAACTTTAGGCGCACTTAAAGCAGCACTAAAGCCAGAAGAGCACGAAATAGGAATTGCTGGCGGAAAAGGTAAAGTATCGAGAAAAACACCCGAAGAAATCAAAAAAATTGGAGATATATTCAACCTTTCCACAAAAAATATTGAGAAACTAGCATATTCAAGCAGAATGGTTGCAAAGGTAGATAATAGCTTAATACAAGCAGGATATCCTCTTTATCATCACACCTTTATATTTACTGAAAATGGGAAATGGGTAGTTGTTCAACAAGGATTTGATGTTAATAATCAAACAGCAAGGCGCTACCATTGGATTTCTGAAAGTGTTAAGAGTTTTGTTGAAGAGCCTCATGCTGCAATTTGTTGTGATATTAAAAAAGAAAATGTTTTGGATATGACTTCAAAACAAAGCAAAGAAGCAAGAAAAATTTCTGTTGATTTGGTGAGAGAAGGTCCTAACAGAATAAGGAATGATTTATTATCGCTAAGACCAATTTACCAGAAAAGTTTGAAAGAATTTCTTCCTGTTAAAGCTAAAGATTTTGTTGTTCACGTCTTAAAAATGCCAAAAAATGTTAATTGGGATGCTTTGAAAAAAGCTTATGATTTTCAGCCTAAAAATTACGAAGAATTAATTGGAATAAAAGGAATAGGCCCTTCTACAGTAAGAGGTTTAGCTTTAGTTTCTGAAATAATTTATGGCTCTCCTCCAAGCTGGAAGGACCCAGTAAAATATTCTTTTGCTTATGGTGGTAAGGACGGTGTTCCTAAACCAGTAGATAGAAAGGCTATGGATGAATCGATAAAATTTTTGGATGAAATTCTAAAACAAGCTGAAATAGAAAAGAAAGAAAAGCTGGAAGCTTTAAAAAGGTTAAAGAAACTTTTACCAGAATGAAAAATCTCTAGAAAAAGAACAGTTTAATAAATTTAAAATAAAATTATGAAATTTTTAATTCCAGCTGTCTTTTTACTCATTCTCTTGTTTCTTTTTATAACTTTTTTGAACAAAAACGAAAGCTTTGTTTTAAATAATACTGAAAATCAACTAAAAATTTTACCTATAGGGAAAGGTATAAAGAGGGGGAAGAAATGAGAATAAGCATTTCCTTCCTTTCTCCCCAAGATTTTTCAAATGCAGAAATAAAAGTTAGTGGAATTGAATCAAGATATAGCGACTATATTTCTATAAACAAAATTGTTAATTTGAAAAAAGGAGAAAATTCATTTGAATTTTCATATATAGCCCCTTATTGTAGTGTTTGCACAGGAATTAGTCCTGGAAAACATGAATTAAAAGCTTATGTTATTTATAAAAATACAACTTTAGCTTCTTCAAAAACCATAATAATTGAAAGCTAATTTACTTTTGTCTGTTAAAAGCTACTCCACCCAATAAAATTACTGTTAAAGAAAATGCTGAAATAATACTTAAGCTTATTGGAAAAGGAATATAGGAAAAGCCAATTATAACAAACCTTATTGCTTCCACACCATAAGTCAAAGGATTGATGAAAGATATTATTCTAAGCCATTGAGGAGCTTCTTGAAGAGGAAAGAAAGCACCGCTCAACAAAATTAACGGGAGAATTATAAAGTTCATGATCAAACCAAAACTCTCAAAAGTTTCTATAAAAGAAGCAATTATCAAGCCTATGCTAACTAAACCTAAAGAGATTATAGTCATTAAGCCAATTGAAATTAAAAATGAATAAGGGGAAATGGAAATGCCTATGAGAAAAGATAAGCTTAATATTACTATTCCTTGAATCAATGCGGTTGTGCATCCTCCCAAAGCTTTGCCAATAAATATAGAAGTTCTTGAAATTGGGGCAACAAGAATTTCTTTTAGAAAGCCAAACTCTCTGTCCCAAATAACAGAAATACCGGAAGCTATAGAAATTCCAACTAAAGACATAGCTACTATTCCCGGGAATAAAAATGTTTGATAACTTAAGCTACCAAGCCTAACAAAAGAAAATCCTCCACCAAAAACTATTAAGAAAAGTAAAGGTTGAACTAATGAACTAATAATTCTAGACTTATCTCTCCAAAATCTTATGATTTCTCTCAGCCAGATGGTATATATTCCTTCTAACTCGCTCAAAGTATTCTTGCCCTCCTTTTCATCATTTCTTTTCCTTCACCCATTTCTTCTCTAATTTCTCTTCCTGTATAATGAAGAAAAACATCACCTAAGCTTGGCTTTCTCACACTTATGGAATTAACAAAAATTTTGTTTTTTCTTGCAAATTCTAAAACTTTTGGTGCAAACTTTTCCGCATTTCTTACTGTCATGCTAATTTTATTTTCTGCTATGTGAATTTTTTTAACTGAATGTAATTTTTTAACTTTTTCAAAAAAGTTTTTCCCATTTTTAATCTCTAACATAAGAATGTCTCCTTCCAAGCTATTCTTTAAGTTTTCAGGTGTATCTAAAACTTTTATTTCACCGTAATCCATTATAGCAACTCGGTTGCATAAGGCATCCGCCTCCTCCATGTAATGAGTTGTTAAGAGAATTGTTATGTTTTCTTTCTCGGCCAATTTCTTTATGTATTCCCAGATGTGCTCTCTCGTTTGTGGATCTAAGCCTAAAGTTGGTTCATCTAAAAAAAGAACTTTTGGGTAATGGATTAAGCCTCTTGCTATTTCTAACCTCCTTTTCATTCCTCCAGAATAATTTCTTACAAGTTCATTAGCCCTTTCATAAAGGCCAACTAGTCTTAAAACTTCATCTATTCTCTTTTTTCTCTCTTCTTTTGGTACCCCATACAATCCCGCATGCATCTCTAAATTTTCTCTTCCTGTTAGCCTGTTATCTAAACTGGGGTCTTGGAAAACAATTCCTATAGATTTTCTAACTTCATTCTGTTCTTTGATAATATCAAAACCATTAACTTTTGCTCTTCCACTTGTTGGTTTTAATAAAGTGCAAAGCATTGAAATAAAAGTTGTTTTTCCTGCTCCGTTCGGACCAAGCAAACCAAAAATTTCCCCTTCTTTTATTTTTAAACTTACCTTGTTTACGGCCACTAAACCATTAAATTTTTTCGTAAGGTTAAAAGTTTCTATGGGGAACATAGTATACCTTCTTAGTTATTTTATAAAATAACTAAATATTCGTTTTCATCAATTGTGTGTTTTAATTCAAAGTTTTCCTAGAGTTAAGTTATATGGGCCTGCCGGGATTTGAACCCGGGACCAACGGGTTTCTTCCTGGTATCGAAGCTTTTATAAGATAAAAGCCTCAGCCAAATGTCCGCTGCTTTTGGCTCTCATCTACCATGCTGAGCTACAGGCCCTTTTTTAATTTTAAATTTCTTCTATAAAAATTTTTAAAATTATTTAATCCTTTTTCTTTGCAAGCTATGTGTTTGCCATTTATATTTTCTCATCTTAGAGCTTTTTCCATAACCACAAGCAGCACAAACTTTGGTTTTAATATTATAGCTATGTCTTCCGCACCTTCTGCATCTTATATGAACTATTTTTCTTTTTTTACCCATTGCCGTAGTTCCTTTAACCATTCAATCACCACTAGTTCTCAACTTTAAATTTTATTTTTTAAACTTTTGTTTTTTTCAGATTGTATTCAGAAAATTAAATAGGGTATGCTTTCAATCCAAGTTTGGATTATTGTGGTTTTTCTTAATGTTTAAAAGCATGCATTAAATTATGTTTTGTTACTTATGCCATTTACTATAAAATGGTAGCTCTTGATGAGCTTTACGCGAAAAAGGAACTAGCTCGTGAGTATTTTAATTTTATTGAAACAGCAAAATTCAGGCAAAAGGATGCTATTTATACGTCACGATACGATAAGGAAAAGTGTTAATACTGTGGAAAATGCAGACAAATTTGTTCGCGCGACAGAAGAACTTATAAATAGTAAAAGCAAGCACTTAGGAACGAAAAAGATTTCATCTACTTCTTTATTAATTTTTTTGTGAGTGTTGGTCATAAAGTTTAATTATGCAGGGGCTGGGATTTGAACCCAGGAAGGCACTATTGTGGTTTTAATAGCCACAGGCGCCTCAGGCCTGCGCCATTGACCAGACTAGGCGACCCCTGCTTATAAAATAATTTAACTTAAAACTTTTAATTAGCTTATATTTAAAGTTAAAAAAGATTAAAGAAATTCTTTTCAACATAAGAAAAGCTCTGAAAAAAAGACATACATGCCTTGTAGTAAAATCAAAAAGGATAAAAATTTATACATAAGATTTTGATTATCTTTTACCTAAAATTTTTATTTACTTCTTTTCCTTTCCATAATTATTCTGAATTTAATTTAAAAGTTTTCCTAGACAGATAAAACATGCTTTCTATACTTAAAAAAGTCAGGATAGAAATAAGGTATTGCCCATTTCGCAGCGTATAAAAGAGACCTAAGCAAATCAAATCTTGGAGCAACCCTTTTAGTTGTTCTTGTGAAGACTCCTGCTTCTTTTTCATAAGAAACTTTACCGTATTCACCCAAAGTTCTAGAAAATTTGTGGTCTTCTGCTATCGCTAGCTCAGGGTCGAACAAAAACCCGTTTTTCTGATAAATTTTAGAAGAAACTTCTTTGAGAACTGCTACGCTAAAACCAGGAATACTCGGTCCGCCAACAAAAATTTTATTTATTTTTAACGTTGGAATTTTTGTTGAAAGCCAAACAGTATAGTTTTCGCCCATTATCGCAATTCTTCTAGTAATTTTCTTGCTGTCGCAAGCTCTAGCAGAAGGAGAAGCTCCAACTATTTTCTTGCTTTTAAAAGCTTTGTACATAACCTCAAAATAATTTTTATAAACGTCAAGGTTTGGATTAATGTAATTAAAATCAGCTTCAGTGCCTGTAGAGAAAAGAGTATCTATATCCTGGAAAATAACTATGCTTCCTTTGCAATATTTAAAACCCAAGTTTCTTCCTATACTTGGACAATCCCAAGACTTGTACTTTATCTGGCCTAAAGAATAAAGTAGTTTTCTGTAATCTTCATAAATTTTTTGGTTGATAAGAAAGGAGTCTTTCAATTTGGGAAATCGTGGGTTGTTACCAGCGTCTACAATTATAAATTCCACTTTTTTGCCACTCTTCTTCTCAAAAACTTCTTTTGCCAGTTCCCAATTCTGAAAAGTTTCTTCCACAACTTTGCTTTCCTCTTTCTTTGCTGTTGTTACGACAGAAAAGAGTGGCATAACTTTTTTTAATCTTTAAAAATTAAAAAATATTTATGGCAGAAGAATGGCCTATCCTTAAAAAATAGATTACAAGCCTGAAAGAGAAGAGCTAATTTTAAACAAACAAAGGTTAGTTTTTCTGTCTGCAAGGATGTTACCCTCTATTCATACAGCTATTTTAAAAACAATAGGAGAAATAGCTAACGTTGAAGTTTACAAGAGTTGTGGAAAAAGCGCTAAAGCGCAATTTAATAGCTTATTAATGGTGAAATTGGGAATAGGAAGAATTAAAATGCTAAGAAAGTTATAGAAATAATTCAAGGTGAAGGTTGGGGAAGGAGAGAAATATTAAAAGAGGGTAAGCTGGAAAAAGGTGAAACTATTGTTGGAAGGCTTTACAACTCTTTTGAGGCTAAATTCTACGGAAAATCGAAAAAACCTGTTTGTGCTTTTTTAATGGGCAGCTTAGCTATTCTTCCTTTAGATAAACCTTGGCAAAAAGTCTATCAACAAATCTTAAAATAAAGTCCTTATTCTTCCCATCAATATTCTCAAGCTTATTCAGAAATGACCCTAATCTTTTTTCATAATTGTGAATATCTACTTTCATATCTTTACACCAGTCTTGACAGCTTATTAAGACTGGTGCATAGAACTAGTACTTATTGCAGGGGGTGGGATTTGAACCCAGGAAGGCACTAAGCCACCAGGTCTTAAGCCTGGCGCCCTTGACCAGACTAGGCGACCCCCGCAATAGCATTTTATTAGTTTTCGTCACAACTAATCTTCTCTTTGAAGCGACTCCTTTATTTGCTTATAATTTAAAATTACTCTTCCTTTATTTCAATTATTTTTATTCCTTTTTTTGTAATTTCAAACGGATGTATTAAAACAGTATGGTCAGTCCTCCTCATCTTTCTTATAATTACAGTCCTTCTAAACTCTTCCGCAATAGGAACAAAATCAAGCTTTATTATAGAATCTGCTAAAAATTCTACTACACCAGAAAGGCTTAAAGCATTTGAATCTTCTTGCACAGTACCTGTTAAAATTGAAGTTACACCAAGCTCTTTCAACTTATCTATTAGCTTCATGAGTGCAACTTTTCGCGTGTAATCATCTTTTATGAATGCTTCTATTAAAGAAACAGAATCTATTACAACCCTTTCAGCTCCAAAATCCTTTATATAACTTTCTATCCTTGAAATTAGGTTATACATATAAAGTCTTATTGCAGTAGCAAATTCTTCCTTAGAAGTAATCTTCATAGGAAACTCCGGCCTCATAGAAATAAATCTTATTAAACCATCTGCCTCAAGTTTTTCTATATCCCAATCAAACATTGCTTTAATATCATTCTTTATATCTTCTTCTCTTTCTTCTGTTGTTATATAAATTCCTTTTTCGTTTCTTAAAGCACCTACATAAAGAAAAGATGCACAGAAAGCTGTTTTTCCTGTCCCTGTTTTTCCTGTTAAAAAGTTAACGCTTCCCTTTACATATCCACCTTCTATTTTATCATCTAAACCAATAATTCCGGTAGATAATCTTTCTATCTCCATAATTAAAATTTATTTTCTTGTTTAATTTCTTTATTCCTTTTTAATGCAAAAAATGGGTTAAGCCTTTTCTTAATCAATTCTATTCTTTGCTTCTTTTTAAGTTGAATAGAAGCTCTTATTTTGAGAATTTGACTTTGACCATTTTCTATTATTTTTCTGAATGTTTGCTCATCTATTTTCCTTAAAAAATATTGTTTTTCTGCAGCTATTCTAGCTTGAATTAAGCTTCTTTCTTCAAAAGAGAGTTTTGCTATTTCAGCACTCAATTTGACAAATGGAATTAAAACATAACCTATTAAATAAGTTGAAATACTAACAATAAAAATTTGCGAAGCAATATTCCATTTATTTTCATAGAGAAACTTTTTAAACTGAAGTTTTTCCTTTTCTGAATTTATAAAATCTATAGTAAGCTTGATATTTTTATAATTTTCTAGGATTAAATTAAGATTATCTTCTTGAACTGCTTTAATGGCTTTTTCTCTCAACTTTTTTATTTCTTCTATTTTTTCTTTTAGATACTTTACATTAACACCCACAATTTCAAATTCATTCAATTCCCCTTCTAAGCTTTGTAAATCGATTTCTAAACCTGAAAGCATATACGAGATAATTTCATTTTCCGCTACTTTTACCTTAATACTTCTTGAATTTTCTAAGGAGCCAAATTTAACTTTTAATTCAACCAAGTATTCGCCGACTGGTGTAAAAGAAAAGACATGAATTAACACAGGAAAATCAATACTTGCTTTTTCAGGTAAACTGAGGTTTGAAAGTATAAAAATTGAGCAACAATTTCTTTCCACATTAATTTCTGAACCCAAATCTAAATCTATATTTCCTAAATTTGAAATCGAGCCTATTATAGTTGCGTTTTTCCCTTGCACTATTTCTACTTCTGCTTGAGAAAGAGTAAAGTTAAAAAGTGGGATTTTTGGTATACATTCAGGATAAGCTGAACAATCAGGATCTGCGCAATCGGTTGCTCCATCACAATCATTATCTTTCAAATCTGTGCAATTTGTTTCAAAATTAGCCTGTGGGATGCAAATGGGAGGTAATGCAACGCCACCTCCACCACTTGGTAAAGAGGGAAGAGATGCTGTTGTAAAAGAAAAGATTTGCTGAGCAGAATTGTTGTAAACATCACTTGCATTTATCTTTACGTCAAATTTTTTCCCCCATTCCTTCGGGCTTTTGCAAAGAGAAGTTGTAGTAGTTTTATTTATATTCAACAATTCAAAAGAATAGTCCTCGCATTCTACACTTAAATTTACTGAAAACTGGTGAGGATTGTTATTAACATCATATATCGAGATTGTTAAAGAATAATTTGAATTTGGTAAAGGATTTTCAGGAATCGAAGCTTGTAAAGTTAAGTTATTTAAAACTGTAAAATTTAAAAATAGGGAAATATTTGCTTCTTGATCTCCTGTGTCAAAAATTTTAATCCAGTTTATAGTATAATTTCCTGTTTCGTTTAAAGTTACATTTTCTTCATCAAAGCTAAAGCACCAAGTTTGGTTTCCAGGATTTGGATCACCAGCAAAATTTTCGATTATTATAAATTGATTATTCGGATAAGTTACATTTGCTTTTAAAGAAAAAATTCCTACATCATCACTAACATTGGCACAAATTGTCAAATTTGAATGCAAGTTTGTTTTTTCCGAAGAGAGCGAATAGCTTAAAATTTTCGGCTCTAAGCCTGGATCTAGATTAAAAGTTAAATAAGGTGTAAAATTGAACCCCCAAACTCCTGAAGAATCGTTTGCTATTATCCTTAAAGTTATATTTTTTCTGTTAAATTGGGTTGCATCAGATAAGTTAAGAGTATAATTAACCCAAGATGATTCGCACGGGCTTGTTGATCCTGAACAAATAGTGTAATTCTTGAATATTCCAGTTCCATTATGTTCTATACTTGAAAAATTCAAAAATTTATTCCAATTAACTGAGACATTTACCAAATCATTTCTGTTAAAAGTTTTTCCGCTTCCTATTTCTTCCCCAGTTGTTGTATTAGTCAAATTCCAGTAAACGTATTCTAATGGTAGAACAACAGTAAAATTAACATCATCGTTATCACTACTTAGCTCTGGTGGAGCACAGAAAGAATTATCTAAATTATCACAACCACTTCCATAACAGATTGCGCATCTTAATATATGCATTCCCTCACTTTCATTTACAGGA
>CALIKW010000096.1 GCA_938017915.1 uncultured archaeon
TACATTTTCAAAACCCTGTGGTTCCAAACCCCATTCTTTAAGCAAAGATTTTTGTTGTTCGTTCGGCCTTTTCAAACTCCAAAATATTCCCATAGTATCAACTATAATAACAGCCAAATTTTTTCTAAATTCTTCTGGAAGTAAAGCAATTTCCTCAGCTATAACTCCTGCAGCATAACTTTTTCCTGAACCTCTTTTTCCTGCAATAAGTATAACATGAGGTCGGAGCAAATCAATAAAAACCTTTGTTGTTAAGTGAGCATCTTCTCCAGTTCCAACGATATGCTTACCCAAATAGCCAATGCATTTATTTCCAAACCTTTCTCTATCTTCTCTTGTTCTTCCAATTATAGTTTCATACACATTAATTTATTTTAATTTTAACCAAATAATGTTTAACTAAGGGAAGGTCTGCTAGCTAGTTAATCCTAGATTGGTTAGGCATCCGGCTTGGGGTGCCGGCACGAGGCGGCAAAACCGGGGTTCAAATCCCCGCCTTCCCATCAATCTGAAAAGGTTATAAAAGAATATAATAATTTAGGGGACGTCGTCTAGCTTGGTCTATATAAGCCAAAAGGATCGGGCCCTTGGGAGGCTCAGAGTAAAGGAGCAAACCTGGGTTCAAATCCCAGCGTCCCCATTTAACTTTGAATTTAGCACTCCTTTAAAATTAAAATAATAATAAAGAATGCTAATTTTTAAAAGAGGAGTTAAAATGGAAACTTTATTTCTAATATTGCTGAATACTTTTTTTGTTAGTGCAGTAGCATTTGTTGGGATACTAACTTTAATTTTAAAGAAGAAATTACTCGAAAAAATTTTGCTGTTTTTTGTATCTTTGTCTGCCGGTGCATTAATTGGAGGAGCATTCTTGCATTTACTACCAGAGGCAACAGAAAAATTTACAAAAATTAGTGCATTCGTTTACGTTGTAACTGGCTTTGCTTTATTCTTTCTAATCGAAAAAATCCTTCACTGGCGTCATTGTCATGAGGCAAAATGTCCTGTACATAGTTTTGCTTACATGAATCTTCTTGGTGATGCTATTCATAATTTTATAGATGGGTTAATCATAGCTGCAAGTTTTTTTGTTAATATACCACTAGGAATTACAACAACTTTGATTATAGCTTTGCATGAAATTCCTCAAGAATTAGGGGATTTTGGTGTTTTAATTTACGGAGGTTTTAACAAAGTTAAAGCTTTGCTTTTAAATTATATATGTGCTTTGGCTGCAATGATTGGCGGTACGATTGGTTATTTCCTTTCTGGTTATGTAGAATCTTTTGTAACATTTTTGTTGCCGATTGCAGCAGGAGGATTTATTTACATAGCTGCTTCTGACTTAATACCGGAAATTAGAAAAGAAGCCAAGATAATAAACTCTTTAATAAGTTTTTTGATTTTTATCCTAGGCATTTTAATCATTTATGCCATAAAATTTGTGGAAGTTTAAAAAATTCCTTATTTTTAAATATTTTCAAAACAAAAATTAAAAAGATGGAGTATCTTCCTAGGTATGTGGAGAAGGAAGTTTTTGAGGAACTTCCTCTCTTTGTTGAATTATCTAGGTTTGGCTCACCAGAAGGTTATTTGATTAAAAAGCTTATTGATGGAAAAAAGGCAAAAAGCATGTCAGTTAAGGATGTTATTGAATTTTGCTTGAGTAATCTAAAAACAATTGAAGAAAAAACTGTGGCAGAGTGGATAAAAAATTTTCTACTTTCTGGCGATTATCAAATAACACTAAACCAAATGTCAAATGTAAATCCTGATAGGTTAATTTTGGATTATGTGAGAGGAAAAAGTCAGAAAGAGTATGAAGGAAGAAAAATAATTTGTCACTACGCTAACATTCAAATTTCACCAGCAGGGGAGTTGAGGTGAGGGATGAACTTCCACCAAACCTTCTTTTTAGGCTTGCTAAGCAAATTAATTTAATAATAAAAGATGAGGAGATATTTAAGATTTCGAATAAGAGCCTTTCTGAAAATTATTTGTTTTATGGAGAAAAGTACGCGTTGGAAAAAGTAGATACAATTTCAAGATTAGAGGAGCTTTACAAGGTTAACTATTCTTCTGAAATAGAAAGATGGAAAAGGAGAAAGATGGAGGAGATTTTAGAAAAAGAAAAGGAAGGAAAGTTTAGCATCGAGGAGCTTGAATTAAGGAGGTTTATAGTTAATTATGTTATTCCACATTTGGGTGTTTCTCCAAGATTTAAGGAAAAGAAAATTGAAAAAAGGAAAAGGGAAGAAAAAGGTAGTATTTGGGAATCGATGTTAGCTTATAGAGATTATGATTTGGATGTGTTTGCTCTTTTTAACATAGGAGGGCCAAGAATTTATAAGTTGGAGGAAGGTGGAGTTAAAGAAAATCAGATTCATGTTAAGCTTGAAGGAAAAGAATATTATTTTACAGAATTTGAACGATCTTTTTTTGAAGTGGATAATGATTATAATAAAAGTATAAGAAATTTTTTCTTCAAACAAGTTTTGGATGAAGTAAAGAAATCTCCAGAAGTTGAGTTTAAGGCTTTGGGCAATGCGATTGAGGAATTTAATAAGTTGCACAAAAATTTGAGAAGAGGAATAAAAAGAGATTCTTCAAAAACTTATACCATATATGCAGAAACTCCAGAAAAATATGCCCTTTATTGTAAGCTTTGTTCTACAGAAGATAAAAAACCAGTTTACCATGTTTTTGGGAAGGGAAGGATTGAGATAAAGGTTAAGAGCGATTTAACGTATAAATGGCCTGTAATGGCATGGCCTTACAAACATCCTCATGTTTGGGAGGAAAGTGGTAATAAGGAAATATGCTACGGAGATTTTGGAGTTGATTATCTTGCCTCTACAGGACAAATTCCAGCAAACGATTCTGATCTTTCTGTAAGAGGATATCACATAGCTTTATGGCTTGTGAATGGTGTGAGAGGTTTGGTAACTTCAACAATAGAGCATGGAACGTATTCTTCTCATGAGCCATTTAAAAAAGTTAGTTTTGAAGAAGTGAAGGAAAAGAGAATCCCAATAACAAATGTTCAAAGAAAAGTTGTTTGGAATGTTTGACGAAGAAATAAAGGAAATAGAAGAGGAATTTACTTACTTAAAAATGCTTAGTAGCGTGAGAGAAAAGATTTTTAAATACGCTAAACTTCTTAAAGAAATTTTTAAAGAAGAGAGGGAATTTGCCGGTTGTTTGATTAAGCCAAAGTTTCAGAAGGAAGATGTTGTGACAGATGTTTACTTGCCATTCCAAACTACTACAACTTCAAGAGTAGACTTAAGAGGAATTTCAGATTATATAAAGTTGAGAGAACTTAACCTTCTTGGTTATGAAATGATAGGTGAATTTCATTACCATGGAATTCATTCAGCCCATCCTTCATTAGTAGATGAAGAAATGAAGGAAAGAACGAGAATTCTAAGTTCTAGTTCGCTATTTAAATTTTATCCTAAAACACTTTTAAAGAGTAATGTAAAAGATTTAAAATTTAATGGAAAGGAAATTTCTATTAAACTAAATTCAAAGTTTGTAAATAGTGTAGAAGTTAGGGCTAAGAATAACTTTCTTCCGAATTTTTTAAATAGATTTGGAAAAGTTATTAAGAAGATTGGCATAAAAACTTTTGAGGATAGGTTAAGAAGTTCTGAGTTAAA
>CALIKW010000097.1 GCA_938017915.1 uncultured archaeon
CCTATGTGGAAAGGAATTCTTGCCCTTCCTTTTGTTATGTCAGTACCATCTGCAACTTCTACTATCCTTGCTTCCAAGCTTGTTGATTCATAATTTCCCATATGTGAAATTATTGCCTCTATTATAAAGCAAGAAATCTTGCCTAATTTAAAATCAGAATAAAATTCTTTTAAAATTCTTTTTATTATCGGAAGAGAAATTATAGCTCCAAAAATTTCGTGAGAATCTCTTGAAATGCAACAACCTATGTCATGAAGATAAGCTCCGATTAAAATAGCGATCTTTGAATCTTCCTTATCTCCCACACCTTCTTTTACTATAGTTGGCTGTAAACCATTTTCAACCAAAATTTCAAACATTTTTAAGCTGTTAAGAGCTACTATTTTAGAATGAACTTCACCATGGTCATTATAACCAAGCCTTAAAATTGAAAGATTGTTTGCTTGCTCCAACAAACCTTTCACTTCTTCGTCATTCGAAATTTTCAAATAAACTTCTTTTACCCTTCCTTTTAAAACCCTTTCAAGTTCTTCTTCTACTTCCTTTTGCATATCTTTTATTTTCTTTTTTAACTTAATCTTTTTTTCCAAAAAATCTTTTGATTTTCTCGACAAAAGATTCTTTTTTATATTCTATTCCTGCTAAATTTGCTGCAATTTCCACAAATATTTCTGAAATTTTTGAGTTTGGTCTGGCAATAAGCAGGGGAATTCCCAGAGCAGTTGTATCTATTATTTCATCGCTAAAAGGAATTCTCCCTAAAACATAAGAATGGAAAAATTCCTCTGCATTTTCGTAATTTAATTCATAATCCCTCCCCCTAACCATGTTTAAAATTATGTAAAATTTTTTGTTTCCAAGTTTGCTCGTTAATTCTGCGCATCTAGTAACATCAGAAACTGCTGGGATTGTGGGGAAAGTAACAAAAATTATTTCTCTTGCGACTTCCAAAACACTTAAAGCTTCTTTTCCAAGTCCAGGAGCAGAATCCAGAATTATATAATCATAATTTCCAAATCTTTCAAGTTCTTCTACAACATTTTTTAGCTTTCCTACATCAACATTTATTAAATCTTTTATTTCTTCTGAGGAAGGAATAATCATAACTTCGCTACAAAAAGTAGGAGCATAGATTGAAGGTATTTCTCCTCTTAAAATATTATTTAGAGTTGCCGAATAATCTTTTAAACCAAGGTAATAAGCTAAGTGAGGGGTTGAAATGTTGCAGTCTATTACCAAAACTCTTTTTTTAAATTTCGCCAATGCTATTGCCAAATTCGCAGCTACAGTCGTTTTTCCAACTCCACCCTTTCCAGAAACTATACCTATTATTCTACTCATTATCCCTATAAAATTATTTGAAAAACGTATTTAAAGGTTGTTTTAATAAGTAAATTGGAATTTTTTAAAGGTGAAAAAGATTCTCAAACTTTCTTTTCAAAGAATAAAGAGTTGCCCTTAAATTCGAAACATCTTTACCCTCATACTCTCCCTTCGCTAATCTTATTGCATAGTAAAAATCTGACAACATTTGATTAAGGGATTTGCTGTACTCGCTAATGAACAAAACAACTTTTGGTTCACCTGATACTCTTATTGGCTTATAGCCTGGGCGAGTGTGAAGCACTATATCGCAAATAAATTCTGGTGGAATGTTTAATCTTTTGCATTCTTCATTTAGCTTTGGTTTTATGAATTTTTCAATTAAATAATAGCGGTAATCCATCAAAATCACTTTATCTTAAGTGCTTTAGACCTTTTTGAATACTTTATAATTTTAAAAATAAATAAAAATTTCTTTAAAGAAGCTAAAATAACCTTATGGAAGAGGCTATCAGAACAATTAAACTGGTTAAGAAATTCGGTGATGTTAAAGCTTTGGATGAACTTAACCTTTCTGTGCCAAAGGGAATTTTTTATGGCTTGCTTGGCCCAAATGGCTCAGGCAAAACTACGACAGTAAGAATTCTTAGCGGTCAAGTAAAACCTACAAGTGGAAAAGCATATGTTTTGGGAATAGATGTTTCAAATTATATAAAAGTTAGAGAAAATTTGGGTTTAGTTCCAGAAGAAGAGTATCCACCAAGCTTTTTAACTCCCTTGGAGTACCTTAAATTTGTTTGCAAAGTTAGAAAAATTGAAAATCCGGAAGAAAGAATAAATTTTTGGTTGAACTTCCTAGATTTTGAAAATTACAAGAATGTTTTGGTAAAGGATTTGTCAAGAGGGACAAAACAAAAACTCATGCTTACTCAAGCTTTTATTCATGAGCCAAAAGTAGTTTTCTTGGACGAGCCTTTCATTAACATTGACCCGATAATTCAAAGAAAATTTAAAAAATTCATAAGAAGTTACGTAAAGAAAGGTAATACTATACTTTTTTGCACCCATATACTATCTTTGGCAAAAGAAGTTTGTGATGAAGTTGGTATAATGAAAAATGGAAGGATAATCAAGGAAGTGAAGGCAAAAAATTGCGAGAAAGAATTTTTCAAGGTCTTCAAGGATGTTGGAGCTACTTAAACTCATGCTCAAAGAAGAAGTAAGAATTCACACTAGCTTATTTCCATCCATATTCTTTTATTTATTTCCAGGAATGATATTCTTACTCAGCTTTTTCCTTAAATTTGTAATTGAAGATACTCTTTTCTTAACAAATATATTTTTCGTAGTAGTTTTCTTCGCTGGCTTTAGTAGTGGTGGGTATGGTGTGCAAGCTAGGGAAATATATTTAAGAAAATTCCCTCACTTAAATTTTCTTCTTTATTCTTATCTTGCTATGCCGATTGAAAATTTTAAGATAATGTGTGCTTTATTTTTGAAGGAAGTAATATTCCACTTCTTTTGGTTCCTCCTTCCTTTTGTGTTCGGCATTTTTAGCTTCAATTTTTTAATTCTAATTAAAGCAACAGCAATATTCCTTTTTGCAAATTCCATTTCTTTCCTACTCTCAAATCTTTACAATAGAAAAATTCTTTTCATTCCAAGCTTGATTATAGCCATAGCTTTAATTTTACTCCTTTTTAATTTCATGATAGATTATCCTCTTGCAACTTTTTTATCAACAATTTTTATTTTTTATTTATCCTTGAAAACAGTAGATTTTGAGTACTATTCAAAAAAAGTTTACCACAAAAATTTATTTGACAGCTTAATAAAATACTTTAAGTCTCCCCTAATTTCAAAAGATTTAATAGATTTGAAAAGGAGCTATGGATTTTTCAGGATAGCCTTTTCCTTCATCTTACCATTAATCATAGTATTTTTCATATTCTCAATTTTTAAAAAGTTAGGAATAATCTTTGTGGAAGAAAATATCTTTTATTCTTTAATGCTTGGCTTGATAAGCATTTCTGTTTATGCCACTCTAATAGAATTTGATAGGTGGGATTATTATTCAATTTTACCCTTAAAACCTTCTGACCTTATAAAAAGCAAGCTCAAAAGCTCGCTTATAATTTCATTACCTCTCTTGTTAATATCAATTTCTCTCATAGCTAAACCTGACTTAACAAATTTTTTGATTGGATTGGTAAGCATGCTCTACATAATTTCTGTTCTTG
>CALIKW010000098.1 GCA_938017915.1 uncultured archaeon
TTAAATTTTTTAATATTTTCTATAACTTTATGTCATACCTTAAATCTATCGAAGAAGAAGCGATAATTAAACTACTTTATGGACTAAGTATTTTTGAGGATCATTGCAAGCGTTCACAGCTTGCTTTTGAAGATTATGAAAAGAATAAAGGGATCGGCATTAAAGTAATTGAACGCTTTAAAGGCAAGCCTGAAAGGAATTCTCACTTCTCAGCTTTTTGTAGCGAATGTGCAGATGTATTGGCAGGAGGAAACAATATAGGCATAGTTCTTCTGTGTGAATTAGTTGAACCACTTAAACAATATGAAAAAGCTATTAAAGAAATTCAGGATGATTGTATTAATGAAAATTGTGAAAAAGCTTTGGAAAAAGCAATAAAACTTAAAGAAAAAATTATTCAACATTATAACAATAAAAAAGGGAATATGAAAATTTAAGAGTATAACATTTTAAAAAATTTAAGTTTCTTTTTTTCTTCCAACTTTTCTTTTGCCAAAATTTTTCTTGCTAACTTTTCTGCTTCTTCTGCCTTTTTCTTATTATTTCCAACTCCAGCAGTATTGCCCACACCCACAACTAAAATCTTACCTTTTTCTTTTGTTTCTTCAACATTCTTTTCAATAATTTCCACTACCCTTGGAATAGAAGCAAGAATTTCCTTTTTAATAGGCTGAATAGCCTCTTCTTGGCTCATTTTTATTATTATGGAATCTAGTGGTATGTTCTCCTTAGAAGCTATTTCTTCTATGTAAGCTCTATCAACACCTATCCCTCCTATTGCTACTCCAATCCCTTCAGCTATCCCTCCTGTTTTTTCTCCTTCCAGCTTTAATGCAGCATCTACAGTTATTATCTTTGCAACCCTTTCCCTTTTAACAATCTTTTCAACTGCTCTTCCAATTTTTCCAAGCCTTCCACCAGGGCCCTTTGCCTTTATTACATAAACTTCCTTCCCCTTTATTCTCTTTTTAGCCATTATCGTATCTTCTTCTATTTCTTTAACCCTCTCCTTTCCTATTAAATGAGCAGCAACAAAAGCTCCTACCGAATCTCCAATAGGCCATCCATTAGTTAAAGCTTCTGTACCTTTAAGCAAAGCCTTAGAAATTCTTTCGATTAAGGGAAGTTGCATTTGTAAAAATAGTGCTAGCTGCAAATTCTTAGTTTTCCTTATTAATTCCACATAATGCCTAACAATTTTTGCGATTTGGTTTAAAGAAATAGCTCCTGACAAGCCCATTATTAAATTAGCTTTCTCCTCTGAATTTAGCTTTGGTGCTATTTTTGAAACAAAATACTTGAACCTTTTTTCCGAAAGATTTATAATATGCTCTATTTTTTTAACTATTCCAAAAGGGTCTAAACTAACAGGCTCTATCATAAAAAATTCTAAAAAATTGCTTATAGCCTCTTTTAACTCTCTTTTAGGTTTTTTACTTATTTTTTTAACAACTATTTCTTTAGCTTTAAGAGTAAAATTTTCAAGCATTTGAGCTATCATTAACCTTGGATAAAGGAATGCTAAAATTATGAACAAGAGAAACCAAATTATGTTAGTTATACTATCTCCAAACAACTGTGAAATTGCCATGCATAAATATATTCTTGTATGCTTATAAATTTTTTAGGGAGAATGCGCTGGAAACTCTGGCTAACACTCTTCATAATAATAGGAATAGCTTACTTGCTCTTTTTCAGTAAAACTACACAATTTTTAAGGTCAAAACTCGGTGAATTCCTTTCTATATTTCAAAAATCTCAAGGAAATTTTTTTGAAATAACTTTAAACGTGAATAGAGATTCTATTCAAGATTTTAAATTTGAGCTGCCAAATTCAACTGTAATTATATCTGGCGATTTTCTTTCAGCAAGAATATCTGAACAAAGAATCTTACCAAAGGAAGGAAAAATAGAAAGCATAAATTTAAAGGATTTTTCAGGAAGTGTGGAGAAAAAGGGTTATAATTTCAAAATTGTTGGGAAATGCAAAAATTTTGAAGTAAACAACTTAATCTTCTCTTCTGAAAAAATTTCAAATGTAGAAATTGAAGTTAAGCCTTCTGAAATGTCCCTTTTCTACATGAAAGCTGATAAAATAATTTTCATTAATTCTAATGGTGAATTGAAAAGGATAAGAGGGGAGAAGGCAGATGTAATAAATTTAAAGAATAGCAATCTTGAAATCCATAATTTTGTTGGAAGTGCAATAATAGATAGCGAAGAAATAAAGTTGAGTGGAACAACAAATTTTGTAAAGGGAAATGGGTTTATTTTAAGTGAAAGCTAATGAGATTAAACTTCTTTAAGAAGGAAGGAAAAGTAGCTTTACTAGTAGATGGGCCAAATCTTCTTAGAAAAGAATTTTCCATAGATTTAAGAGAGCTGAAAAGAAAGGCTGAAAAATACGGAAAAATTTTAATAGCAAAAGTCTTCATCAATCAATTTGCTCCTGAAAAGTTGATAGAAGCTATAATAAACGAAGGTTTTGAGTGCGTAACAGTTTTGTCTGAAAGGGAGGAAAGTGATGTTGATGTAAGCTTGGCAGTTTCTGCTATGGAAATAATTTTTAAGAAAGATATAGACATAATCGCTTTAGCAACAAGGGATGCAGACTTTCTTCCTGTTGTACAAAAAGCAAAGGAATACGGAAAGAAAACTATTTTAATAGCTCCTGACCAAAGCATTTCTTCAAGTTTAAAAAATTCTGTAGATAAATTCGAAAAAATATAGTTTTTGTTCAACTTTAAATTTATTAAATTTAATAAATTATTAAGGTGTAAAGATGGGCATCTTAGATAAGCTTAAAGGTAAGAGCGAAGAAATAATAGAAGTTGAGCCTGAAGAGGAAGAGAAAAAGCAAATAACTATAAGGATTGAACACTTAGGTGGTTTTGGGGATGTTGAGAGGATATCTAGGCTAGTTAAAGAAGGTAACATAGTATTTCTTAACACAAAGGAGCTGCAGAAAAAGGACTTGGGGGAATTTCAAAATTCTGTCAAAAAACTTCAAAGGATTTGCAATCAGTTTAACTGGGATATAGTAGGAACAGAGGAAGGTTACATACTAATAACTCCGAATTTTGGAAGAATAATAAGATAATTTTTTCTAAAAACAAATTAAAATTATGTTTGAAATAATTTGCTTAATTATTGCTTTATTCGGTTCATGCTTAGCAGGAGTATATGATTTGAAAACTACAGAAATACCTGACTGGATTCCTTACTTTATGATACTTTTCGGAATAATTTTGAATAGCTTAGAATCTTTGATTCAATGGAACTTTTTTATAATCTTAAGTAGTATAACAATAGGTCTTGGTTTTTTAGGTCTTGGTTTTTTAATGTACTATGCAGGGCAATGGGGAGGAGGAGATGCAAAGCTTTTATCAGCAATAGGCTTTCTTCTTCCAGCTTTGCCAAGAAACATGTCAAAATCCATTCTACCATTTCCTGCTAGCTTCCTCTTCAACTTATTCTTAGTAGGAGCAGCTTATATGATACTTTATGCTTTTGTCCTTGCTTTGGTAAAAAGAAAGATTCTGTTCAAATTTTTTGAGGATGTAAAAGCTAGTTATAAAATTTTTACTTTAGGCTCAATCTTTTTATTCCTTACTTTCATTTTACTCAACTTCATCCTTTCGCTCTATCTTAAAGTTAGGTTTAAGTTGATTGAGAGTATAAAATATTCTTTACTTCCTTTAGCATTTACAACTTCTGTTTTCCTTCTCTGGAAATTTGCTAAAGTTGTTGAGCAGGTTGGATTTAAACAAAAAATTCCTGTATCAAAACTTAAAGTGGGGGATGTTTTGGAGAATAGTAAATTGTGGGAAGGGTTAAATGAAAAGGAAGTGGAAAAAATTAAAAGGTCTGGAAAAAAATATGTTGTAATAAAGGAAGGTGTGAGGTTTGCTCCAGCTTTTCCATTAGCTTTAATTTTTACTTTATACTTTGGAGATATACTTCTTATTCTTTTAAATTTAATTTGATTTTATGAAAGATGTTTCAAAAGTTAAGGCTGTAATCTTTGATTTGGACAACACGCTAATAGATTTTATGAAGATGAAAACTCAAGCAACAGAAGCTGCTGTTGAGGCTATGAT
This sequence comes from uncultured archaeon, assembly GCA_938017915.1. GTDB lineage: Archaea > Aenigmatarchaeota > Aenigmatarchaeia > CG10238-14 > SCSR01 > CALIKW01. The sequence continues at coordinate 4,101 of CALIKW010000098.1, forward strand.
AGATGCAGGGCTAAGAATTAAGAAGGAAAATGGAATTAGAATGATTAATAAGTTGTATAAAAAATATGGAATAGAGTACCAAAAAATTTTTGATAAATTCTTGAAAGAAGTTTCAGGAAAGGTTGACAAGAAAATTCTTGCTGCTGGTGTAGTTGCTTATAGAAAAATCAAAGAAGGTTATGTTGAGCCTTATCCAAATGTAATTCCAACTTTAATTGAATTGATAAGAAGAGGTTATACTCTTTGCATAATTTCTGATGCCCCTTCTTTTCAAGCTTGGTCTAGGCTTGCTGGCATGAAATTGCAACACTTCTTTGATTTTGTAATAGCTTTCGAAGAGGCAAAGGTTAAAAAGCCGCATGAACTACCTTTTAAGCTTGCCATAAAAAAATTAAAGTTAAAGCCAGAGGAAATAATGATGGTTGGGGATGATCCAAGAAGGGATATTAAAGGGGCTAAGAAGCTTGGAATGGTAACAGTATTAGCAAAATACGGTCAAGTTTTTAAGGGTAAAATTAAACCTGATTTTGAAATAAAAGATATAAGTGAATTGCTCAGAATTTTAAGTAGAGGAAAAAAAGTTTAAACTACTTTTCCACCTTGATATCTTCCTCTATACCCTTTTGAGCAACCCTTTACTTCAAACAAAATTAACTGAGCAAACCTTGCCCCTATTTCTATCTCAAAATCCAAATTTCCCAAGTTCTTCATTCCTACAACTAAACTTCCGTTAAAGCCAGGGTCAATAAAGCTTGTAAGTAAAGCTATCCCGCTTCTAGATAAACTACTCCTGGGCAATATTATTCCGGCAAAATTTTTGCCCATCTTAACCTTCTCTTCTGTTTCTATAAGAACAAATTCATTTTTCTTTAATACAACTCTCCCTTTCTCAAAAACTTTTTCTATTTTAGGCATTTTCCTTTTTCCTTTCCTAAGAAAAGCTTTTCCCTTAACTTTGAAAATCCTTTTAACCCTTAAATCAATTCCAGCTGGCTGAACATTTTTCTGATCAAAATTTTTAAATTTTCCTAAAATTTTGAGAATTTCCTCATTTCCAAGGATCAAGCTATTCACCAAGCCTTTTACTAATTATTTCTTTAATTTCATTGCTAACTTCTTCAATTTTATTTTCTCCGTTCAAAACTACCCATTCCTTAGAAAAAATATTTTCCCTTGCAAGCTTCAAATACCCTTTTCTAACTTTTTCTAAAAGTTTAAGGTCTTCTTCATGTCTATCAAGCTTATCGTTCTCTTTCATCTTCCTTTTCATAGAAGTTTCTGGTTTTATATCAAGCAAAAAAACAAGGTCAGGCTTTGGTAACTCAAAAATTTCTATTAATTTAAGCCCTTTTTTAAGGGAAAATTTCTTAGCAAAGCATTGGTAGGCTAAAGTCGAAAAAATGTATCTATCTGCCAGAACTATTTTTCCTTCTTCTAAATTTTTTAAAATTTTTTCTTTATCCTTGAGCATATCCAAAGCATAAAGAAAAAATTGAGTTTCAGCAGAAATATCGAATTCTTTTTTTAAAAACTTCCTTATAACTTTCCCTATCGAATTAGAGTAATCAGGATAGCTTATTAATTCAACTTTGAAATTTTTTTTCTCAAGAAAATCCTTTAAAATATTCGATTGAGTTGAACCTCCAGCACCATCTATACCCTCAATTACCAAAAACATAATTTAGTTTTGTGAATTTGTATTAAAAAATTATTTACTAGGCTTTTTCTCTATAACCCCTAGCTTAAGAACTAAGTAAACGATAGCAGTTATTGCTATACTAACTAAATAATATCCCAAAGCAACACCCATGCCGATTGAGGCTGTAACCCATAAAGAGGCTGCAGTAGTTAATCCAGCAACTTTTTCTTTAACCTGCAAAACAGTACCTGCACCTATAAAACCAATTCCCATCACAACATAAGAAGCAATCCTTGCTGGGTCTTGAGGAAAGGAGTTGAAAGAAAGTAGTGTAAATAAAGTTGAGCCTAATGCTACGAGTATATGAGTTCTTAAGCCAGCCGGTTTTTTTAACATTTCTCTTTCATATCCTATAATACCTGCCAAAAACGCTGAAAGTAAAAGCTTACCTATCATTAAAAGTTCTACTTCTAAAATCATAATTAGATTTAAGAATTCAGAATTAAAAAATTTTAAATTTTCCAGAATCTTTTTGTTTTTAAGTATTGCCTTTCTGCTTCCAAAACATCCCTTATCAATTCATTTTCATCTTTGTGAAATCTTGACAAAATCCTTATGGCAGTATCTGGTCCTATTCCTTTTCCTGCTAAGCAATAAGCTGCCTTTTTCCTGTAAGTTAAGAACAAGTCTGCACTTTTCCTTATTCTTTCAAATTTCTTTTCCTCTTCCTTTGTTAAACCGAGATTCCTTAACTTCTTTCTAACAATTCTTTCTGCTTCTTTATTCTTTGGGTTTATTATCCCAAGCAGCCTTGCCTCGCACAACCTACACTTCAAATCATCAGGAATATCTTTAACTTTAAACGAAATGCTCCATCTTCCACAATTCAAGCAAATTAGTTTGAGCTTTGTATCTAGCAACCTTTTCCTGAAAATTGAAAAAACTTCTTTTTCAGGCTTTCCTGGACCTAAAACTTCTAAAAATTTGTGGATTATGCCAAGCTTTCCGATGGGTGAAAGGCCTTGAACAAAATTTATTTTTATTTCCTCCTTTTGAATTTTTTCTAAAATTTCCTCTGCTTTTTCTATATCCAACTTTTCAACTTCAAGCTCTCTTAAAGTTTCTTTGTATATAGGAGACTTTTCATATTCTTCTATTATTTTTTTTAAAGTCATTTTTCCATATTCAGCATCCTTACTTATTGCTCCAAATCTCTTAGCAACATGAACAAACTTCCACTCAAACAAATTGCTTTTTGCTATGCTTAACTCAATGTAAGTTCTAAGAAGTTTTGGGTTTGTTTTCAACAAAATCTCCTTGATATATTCCTCTATTCTAACAGGAGCTTTAATCATAATTCTGTAAGGGTCTGTCCTTAAGGCAATAGAACCTATTCTAGAAGTTAAAAGAGCAGATATAAACCTTCCTAAAGTTTCATTAACTAGTGAGCCAAAACATGCATGAATTATTACTAAATCCTCATAACTTTCTATTAAAATATTTTTTTCATCAGGAATTCCGAACTTGAACTGCTTTTTAATTATATCAACCATTTTCTTAGCACAATTTATATCTATCGGATAAAGCTCTGTTAAAATGCTTACAATTTCTTCCTCACTTTTAGAAGTCAAAAGTTTTGCTATCTCGCTTCTCAATTTCCCAACTTCCTGAGCAACTTCAAAAGGAACAGGAATTAATTCACCCTCCCATGCAGGTATAGAAGCCTCAAAATCTATAGTAGGTTCTACCAAAACCTTATCCTCAACTATATCCAAAATCTTCCATGCTTCACCCTTAACTACAAAGGTTGAGCCTATTTCTCCGTGCAACGCAACAAACTCTTCATCCAAAACACCAACGAATGAGTTGTCAAGGATGTTAAAGATTTTGAACTGTTTTAAGCTTGGTATTGTTGAAAGTTGTGAGAAGTAATACTCAAAACCTCTCCTCTTTTTCCTTATCGAAGAATTAAGAAAAATTAAGCCAAGTTGCTTTAATTGCTCGCAAGTATCCAAAAATTCCTTATAGCTTAAATTTTTATAGAAGTAAGACCTTTTAAAAATTTCATAAGCTTTTTTTAAGTCTATGCTATTATATTCTAAAGTTAATCCAACAATTTGATGGGCCAAAACATCCAAAGAGTTAAAGTGGAATTTTAATTCTTCCAATTCTTCCTTCAAAGCTTTCCTTGCTATTACTGCTGACTCGAATATATCATCTTCATTACTCGTTATTATTACTCCTCTACTTATTCCTTCAATTTTATGGCCGCTCCTCCCAACTCTTTGTATCAATTGAGTTACTTGTCTTGGTGATTGATATTGCAAGACAAGATCAACACTCCCTATATCTATTCCAAGTTGTAAGCTTGAAGTACAAATTATACTTTTAATCTTCCCTTCCTTCAATTCCTTTTCTGCTTTAATCCTTACTTGCTTGCTCAAGCTTGAGTGATGAATTGAAACAGGAAATTTCTTATCCAAAATTTTAATTCTAGAAGCAAGTATTTCAGCAAATTCTCTCGTATTTGTGAATAGTAAGGAGGAATTTGAATTTTCTATTAGTTGCATAATACTTCTAAGCCTTGCTGCAGTATCTTCTGAGGAAAAAATTTTTTCTGCAATTTTCCTATCTCTTTGAATTGGTTCTGGATGTATCACTTCTATCTTCATTTCCTTTGGAGAAATGGCCTTTACTATTTCAATTTCTTTGTTTGGTGAAATGAATTTAGCAACACTTTCCGGAGAGCCTATAGTAGCACTAAGACCTATGATTTGAAAATTTCCGCAAAGCTCCCTTATCCTTTCTAAAGCCAAACTCAACTGAACCCCACGCTTAGAATCTGCAATTTCATGAACCTCATCTAAAACAACCCACTTCACATTTTTCAAATATTCTCTAATCTTTTTACCTGGTAAAATTGCTTGCAAAGTTTCTGGTGTTGTTATGAGAATTTGTGGAGGAAATTCTGCTTGCATCCTTCTTTCATAGCTGCTAGTATCACCATGCCTCAAAGAAATTTCTACTCCCAACTCATTGCACCACCAAACTAAACGGTTTATCATATCTCTATTCAAAGCTCTGAGTGGAGTTATATACAAAAAACTTATCGGCTTTGATTTTTGTTCCAGAATAAGGTGAAGGATTGGGAGGAATGCACCTTCTGTTTTGCCTGTTCCAACAGGAGCTTCTAGCAGAACATTTTTTCCTTGCAAAATTAAAGGTATGGCTAATTTTTGGGGTAGCGTTGGCTCTTTAAATCTTTTTTTCACAATTTTTTGAATTTCTGGATTTAACAATTCAAATACCATGCCTATTACCAAAAATTAATTAGTTTCAATTTTAAATTGGTTTAAACAACTAAATAGTTTTTTGTAATTAAAATGTCTGAAAAACAGATTTAAAAATGATTTCTACTATAATTAAAAGATGCTTTATATAAATGGAAAAAGAAGAGGAGAACTAAAATAATTAATGATATACTTAAATGCACTTTAAACCCTAAAGGAAGAACACAAATAATGCAGATAGCAAACTTAAGCTTCTTTCAGCTTGAGAAGTACCTTAACTTGTTAACTTCTTCAAATCTGCTTGAGGAAAAAAATTACAGAAAAAGAGAGTACAAAACTACAGAAAAAGGCAAGGAATTCATTTCTTTGTATGAAGAAATTGAAAGTATTTTGAATTTTAGTGATAACAAGCTTTAATTTTTAAATGCTTTACTTTACCCTTACTTTCACAATTTAAGTTAATTCAAACAAATAAAAATTTGATGGATACAGAAAAGATAATTAAAATTCTTCAGAAAAAATATGAAATTAAAGTCTGGAAAGAAAACCCCTTCAAAATTTTAATTGCCACCATACTTTCGCAGAGAACAAAGGATGAAGTTACAAGAGAAGCGGTAAGAAGGCTTTTTAAGCTAGCTAATACTCCTGAAAAAATTTTGAAATTGAGCAAGAAGGAAATAGCAAGAGTAATAAAGCCAGTAGGATTTTACAACCAAAAAGCAAAAAGAATTAGAAAAGTTGCAGAAATTATTTTGAAAAAGTATGGAGGAAAGGTTCCTGAT
>CALIKW010000099.1 GCA_938017915.1 uncultured archaeon
GATTCTTCAAGAGCAGATCTTTTCTTAATCTTTATAAAATTTAAAATTTTTTCAACACTTTCTTCAAGGCTTAGTTTTGAGTTGTCTAAAACAAAATCAGCCTCTTTTTTCAAATCAAAATAATCAAAACCATAAATTTCCTTCCATTTCTTTCTTTCGATATTCTCTCTTTCGCTTATTTGTTTTAGAGCTTCTTCAAAAGAAATTTTATCTCTTTGGGCAGTTCTTCTTGCTCTTACTTCCAAAGGTGCTTCAACCCAGATTTTAAAATCAGCTATATCCTTAAGAAAATAAATCGAAAGTTTACCACCAACTACTATATTGCCTTTTTTCGCTTCTTTAACTTGAGCTTTATCTAAAGCTTCGTGCAATTTCTTACTTTTTCCAAACTCTGTTTTCCAGAATTCTAAAGCTGCTTTTGCTTCTTTATCTTTCAAAAAACTTTTGTAAGTTTTTCCAGGAGATAAGAATCTTAATTTTAATCTTTTCGCTACTTCTTTTCCTATACTTGTTGTTCCGACACCAGGAGGGCCAGAAATAACTATTACCAACTTTTTCTTCATAAGAAAAGGTTAATTTTTATTTATAAAAATTAACCCAAAAGTTTTATTTCGATATGAACATCGGTAGGAATATTAATCCTCATTATTTGCCTTAAAGCCCTTTCATCAGCTTGCACATCTATTAAACGCTTATGAATTCTCATTTCCCATTTATCATAAGTAGCATTACCATGACCTGTGCCATCGCCGCAAGGAGTTTTTAAAGTAACGACTTTTAAAATTTTTGTCGGTAAGGGGATTGGACCACGATAATTTATACCAAACTTTTTCGCAATTTCTCTTATTTCGTTACATATTTCATCCAGTACTTTCGGGTCTTTTCCGCTTAGCTTTATTCTCGCTATTTGCATACCATCACTTCTTATGCTTTAAGTATTAAACTTTTTTTGTAAAGGTTATTTAAATATTTTATTAAGTTATAAAAATTCTTAAAGGTGAATGTTAAATATAAAAGGAATTTGCTAGTTGCTCTTAGCACTTAAGCTTATTTAGTAGTGTTACTTACTCCTTTAATACAATTAAATTTACCATCCCCCTCCTTCTTCTTTCTATCAAACCCTTAACTTCTAATTTATCAAGAATTCTGCTTATTTTAACTTTTGAAAACCCAGTTTTTGAAATTAAATCTCCCTGAAAAATCGATCCGCCAGCTTCTACAACTAATTCATAAATCTTCCTTTCATCACCTTGTAAAGTTTTAGCTGTACGCTTAAATTTTGTTAAGTCTTTGGCTGTTATTTGAGGAGGTTTAGCAAATAGTAGGTATAAGCCTATTCCAATCAAACTACTTGAAAAAACAAACCCAGTTATAGATTCAGGAGGAAAGCTCCCTCTTTTAATCGGACAGATTTCGGGTGGCAAAGGGCATTGCTTATGCAATTCTTCGCCATACTTAAGAACAGTTTGAGTTAAATAAAAAATAACCAGAAACAAGCCAACACTAATTCCTATTGTTATTGTTCCTACTAACCTTAGGCTTGAATATCCTTTTTGCATATTTTAATTTAAGCAGTAAATTTATAAAATTAACATTCATTAGCTCTATAAGCCCAACTCCAGTAAAAATTTAAATAATGTTGACAGAAGTTGTAAAAATTTGAAGAAAAATTTTGAGAAAAATTATGGAAGTATGCAAATTTATGTTTCTATCAAAAAAATGCTTAAGATTTTGGCTTGAACCTTCTGAGTAAAAGAGAATTTCCAACTACCGAAATATCGCTTAATATCATAGCTATGGCAGAAATTGTGGGAGTAATCAAAATCCCATATAAAGGATACAGAACTCCAGCTGCTATAGGAATTGCAGAAATATTATAAATAAATGCCCAGAATAGATTTTGCTTAATTTTATTCACAGTTTTCCTGCTCAACTCTATCGCAGAAACAACATCTCTTAAATCATCTTTCATTAGTACAATATCTCCAGAAGATTTTGCTATGTCTGTGCCTGAACCGATTGCTATTCCTATATCACTTTGAGTTAAAGCTGGGGCATCATTAATCCCATCTCCAACCATTATAACAGTTTTTCCATTTTTCTGCAATTTTTTAATCTCTTTTGCTTTATCTTGCGGCAAAACTTCTGCCAAAACTTTTTCTATTCCAAGCTCTTTAGCTATAGAATTTGCAACTTTTTTGTTATCTCCAGTTAGCATAATTACCTCTAACCCAATTTTCTTAAGTTTTTGTACAGCTTCCTTAGAAAATTCTTTTAAAGTATCTGCTACTCCTATTATGCCAACAGCTTTTTTGTTTAGAGCAATGATTATGGTCGTAATTCCATTTTCTTGCAATGATGAAATTTCTCCCTCAAATCTTTTTATGTTAATTTTATAATCTTTCATAAGAGCTAAATTCCCGACTAAAATTTCTTTATTTCTTTGTTTTGCTATAATCCCTTTTCCAGGTATAACTTCAAATTTTTCAGGATTAGAAACTTCAATTTTTTTCTTTCTTGCAGCATTCATAATAGCTTGAGCTATGGGATGCTCAGAATTTTTCTCTGCGATTGCGGCAAGCTCCAAAGCTTTTTCGTTAATTATTTTAACAACTTCTGGTTTCCCTTTAGTCAAAGTACCAGTCTTATCCAAAACAATTATATCAGCTTTATGAATTAATTCTAGTTTTTCTGCATCCCTTATTAAAATGCCAAGTTTGGCTCCGTTTCCCATCCCAACCATCAAGGCTGTAGGAGTTGCTAGGCCTAGAGCACAAGGGCAAGCTATAACTAAAACAGAAACTGCTGTAGTTAATGCGAAAAGAAAAGTTGAGCGTAAGCCGAAATACCAAGCTGAAAATGTGGCAAGGGAGATTAAAATAACTACTGGAACAAAATAACCAGTAACTCTATCAACAATTCTTTGAATGGGTGCTTTGGTGAGTAAGGCCTCTTCAACAAGCTTAACTATTTGTGCTAGTAAAGTTTCCTTCCCAACTTTTTCTGCTTTTATTTTTAATACACCAAATTTGTTTATGGTACCAGCAATGACTTTATCTCCTACTTTTTTATCGACAGGAATGCTTTCTCCAGTAATCATAGATTCATCAATACTAGAATAACCTTCAATCACCTTTCCATCAACTGGCACACTTTCTCCAGGTTTTACTAACAAGATATCACCTACTTTAACTTCTTCTAACGAAATTTTAATTTCTTTACCATTTCTAATCAAGGTAGCTGTTTTTGGTTTGAGTGAAATTAGCTTTTTTATTGCTTCTCCTGCTTTCTTTCTTGTTAGGCTTTCTAGAAAATGACCTAAGTAAATAGTTGTTAACACAGTAGTAGAGGCTTCATAGAATACATGCCCTTCAAACAAAAAAGTTGCAAATACAGAATAAAAATAAGCAACAGAAGTACTTAGTGCAACTAAAACATCCATGTTTGCAGTTCTACTTTTTAAGGAAAACCAGGCACCTTTGTAAAATTTATAACCAACTAAAACTTGAACAGGAGTAGCTAAAAGAAATAGAAGAAAGTTTTTTTCAGGTGAATAGTAAAATGTTGAAATTAAAAATACTGGTAATGTAAAAGCTAATCCTATGAAGAAGATTATAAGTTGATTCTTTATAGAAAATTTTTCTCTTTCTTCCTCTAAAATTCCTTCTTTTTGAGCATATGCTTCGTAGCCTAGCCTTCTAATTACTTTTTTAATTTTTTCTTCATCAGTCTTATCAGGGTTATAAAAAACAACAGCTTTCTCTGCGGCAAAACTCACAGAAGCTTTGACTACACCTTTTAATTTTCTCAGTCCATTCTCTATAGTATTTGCACAGCTAGCACAACGCATTCCTTTTATTTCCAAAACAATCTTTCTTTCTTTCATTTTACTTCACTTGAGTTAATTATTTGACAGCTGCCAATTCCTGATTTACATCTTCCTTCTTTTATACCCCTTAAACATTCTGGGCAAACAAAATTTAATTTATTTTCTTTTATCATATTCTCACAATAGCAACTACCGTTTTTCCATATCCAGTTGCCTAAGTAACACATCGTGCAAGGTGGGTTAATACAACATTTATATTTTTCTTGAAATACGGCATCTTCGATTGCAAGCTGAAGCTCGTTTAAAATTTTTGTTCTCGTTTGTTCAAGGCTTTCTTTTTGAGAAGTCATTCTGCTATAAAAAACTATTAATATCAAAGTTAATATGAAAGCTGTTGACAGCAAAAGTTTGTTTTTTTCCGTTTGTATCACCTACGATTACAACCACAGCTGCATCCTTCACTTCCACAACTTCCACTGATATTGCTTGCAATAGTGTTAATCGATTGATTATTGCCTGACTGACTTTCCAATTGTTGAGTAGCTGATTCGTCTAAAACAGTAGCTTTATACGTGTTAAAAACTTCTAACGATAGTATTTGTTGTTTTGATACTTTGGTAGAATCATACTTCACGTCGAAAATATTAGGAAAACTAAATTGTACTTCTTTCACACCATTTATTGATTTAAGTTCTTGTGATATCAGCAGTGCATGCCCAGGGCATGGAATATCAACTTTTAATCTTATTGAAGAAATATTATTAGCATTTTCACTGCCTGCTACCGCAACAAAAGCTCCTATTAGTGGTAATGACGAGATGTTTGCGAGAAGCGGGAAAATTACCATGAACACCAAAAGGTTAACACCGATTGTTGTCCCGTAAAGTGTTGAAAGATATTTCCATTTTCTTTTAATAACTCCTGGCGAAAAACTTATTTCTAACAAATCTTTAGTTTTGTTAAAAGTTATAAAACCTTGTCTTTTAAGATAGATGAATGCTGAGACTGTCGCAAAGGCAAAGGATATTAGTATTAGTATGTAAAAGAAGTATGGGTTAAGTAAAAGTGGTTTGAAAAGTTGTACAGCTAAAGTCACACCTAAAAGTGAAGCTATTATAAAAGCTATGCAACCTATGTGCGGTATTAAACCATAAAATATCCCCTGTTTAATGTAGCTTTTATTTTTTTCATTTTTGGCACCAGTTTTATACCCTATATTTTCAATTTCTGCTTTTATCATATCTAGGTTTATTTGGGTTGGGTCAAACTGAATGTATGCTTTTTCTTCAACAAGGCTTACTCTTACCTTATTCACACCTTTAAGTTGCAACAATCTTGTTTCTATTTTTTCGGCACAACTTTTGCAATTCATGCCTTTGACTTCTATGACTTCTTCTTGGATTTTATTTTGGTTGTTCATATCAAACTATAAAAAGAAACAACTTATAAGAGTATTGATGAAACTAGTTCCATCATTTCGAATTATAAATTTCTCAAATTCTTTATCTTAGGAATAAAATAAAAAGAGTTTAAGGATTTTGTTGACTTATTAAATTAACATAGCTATGAGTTTAAACGTGCTTAGATAAATGTTAAAATTTAAAAACGCAGTGTATTACTAATAAATAAAAGCAAAAGAAAAGGCTGAATAATTACTTAGCTTTTACTACATCCAAGCAAATTCCTGCAGCAACTGTTATTCCCATATCACGAATAGCAAATCTTGCTAATTGCGGGAAGTCTGCATACTTTTCTATTACCATTGGTTTTGTAGGAACAACTCTTATTTTTGCTGCATCTCCAGTTTTAATAAAATCTGGCTTTTCTTGTACTACAGCACCTGTTTTTGGGTCTATCTTAGCAATTATTTCTGAAATAGTGCAAGCAACACTTGCTGTATGGCAGTGGAAAACTGGTGTGTATCCAGGAGCTATTACAGTAGGATGTTGCAAAACAACTATTTGTGCTATAAATTCTTTTGCAACTGTTGGTGGATTGCTTGGGTGTCCAGCTACATCTCCTCTTCTTATATCTGTTTTACTAATTCCTCTTACATTAAAACCTACATTATCTCCAGGTTTTGCTTCTTGTATTGGTTGATGGTGAATTTCTATTGATTTAACTTCACCTTTTACTCCAGCAGGTTCAAATACTATTGTATCATTTACTCTTAAAATACCTGTTTCAACCCTTCCTACTGGTACTGTTCCGACACCAGTTATAGAGTAAACATCCTGAACAGGCAATCTTAATGGTTTATCTATTGGTTTTTCTGGCTCTTTTATGTATGCATCTAAAGCTTCAACTAAGGTTGGTCCTTTATACCATGCCATTTTATCTGACTTTTTAACTACATTATCTCCGTAAAATGCAGAAATTGGTATAAATGGGATTTCCTCAACTTTATATCCAATTGTTTTTAAAAGTTTTGTTGCTTCTTCCTTAACTTCATTAAACCTTTTTTCATCATAATTTACTGTGTCCATTTTGTTTAAGACTGCAATTATTTGATTTATTCCAAGAATTTTTAGCAACCAAGCATGCTCTTTTGTTTGTTCTTGTATTCCTTCGCCTTGCTTTGCAGAAATTACGAATATACATGCATCAGCTTGACTTGCTCCAGTTATCATGTTTTTTACAAAATCTCTGTGGCCAGGACAATCTATTATTGTGAAGAACCATTTCTGAGTTTCGAAGGGGCGGTGCATTATATCTATAGTTAGGCCTCTTTCTCTTTCTTCCTTAAGTTTATCCATTACAAATGCAAACTCAAAAGTCTCCTTTTTAAGCTCTTTTGCTAATTCCCTTAATTTTCTCATTTCCTCTTCTCTTATGGCTCCTGTATCATAAAGTAATCTTCCTATTAGTGTAGATTTTCCTGAATCAACGTGCCCAGCTGTCATTATATTTATATGTGGCTTTGCAGGCATTTTTTCACCTCTTTAATACATTATTTTTTGGATTAGCTATATATTTAAATGTTTTATGCCTCTTCTTCTGGTGGAGTTGGTGGTGCTCCTTTCTCTTTTTCTAGCTTACCTGCAGAAATTACATCATCTATTCTCAATATCATTTCAGCAGCTTCTGCAGCAGATTTTATTGCTTGAAGTTTAACTTTAAGCGGCTCTATTACGCCCATCTTTTCAGCATCAGCAACTTTTCCATTAAATATATCTACCCCATAACTTTCCTTTCCTTGCTCGTGTGCAGCTCTGAGCTCTACCAGTATATCTATAGGGTCCAAACCAGCATTTTCAGCCAAGCTTCTTGGTATAATTTCTAGTGCATCAGCAAATGCCAAAATAGCTAGCTGCTCCCTTCCAGAAAACTTTTCAGCAAATTTTCTTAATCTTTTAGAAAGTTCAGCTTCTGGTGCCCCTGCACCAACCACAACTTTTCCTAACTCTATTGCTGATGCAACTGCACCAATTGCATCCTCTATACTCCTATCAACCTCATCAACAAAATGTTCAGTACTTCCCCTTACCAATATCGTAACAGCTTTTGGGTCTTTACACTCTCTTACAAATGTCATTGCCTCGCCCGCAATTTTCTTTTCTTCCACAATTTTTGCATAACCTAAATCTTCTTTTGTTAAATCATCCAAGTTTGTTACTATTCTTCCTCCTGTAGCTTTTGCAAGAGCTTCCATGTCAGATTTCTTAACTCTCCTGCAAGCCAAAATTTTTTTCTTAGCTAAGTAATGCTGAGCTACATCATCTATACCTTTCTGGCAAAACACAACGTTTGCTCCTGTACTTGCTATCTTTTCAACCATATCCTTAAGCATTTTTTGTTCTTGTTCGATGAATGCCTGCAATTGATCTGGTGAAGTAATTCTTATTTCTGCATCAGTTTCTGTTTCCTTAATTTCCAAAGCACAATCGAGCAAAGCAATTTTAGCATCCCTAACAACTTTTGGCATACCTGGGTGAACAACTTCCTTATCTATTACTATACCTTTTATCAACTCTGTATCTTCAGCAGACCCTCCATGCTTCTTTTCCCTTTTAATATTATCAGTATCAACTATAAGTTTCCCATTTTCTTTCTTTACTATCATTTTTACTGCATCAACTACAAGCTTTGCAAGTTTTTCAGAAGCCTTTTCTGCAGATTTTCCTGACATTGCAGTAATTGCTATTTTCATCAAAGTTTCCTCATCTTCAATCGAAATATTTTTTCCTATATTTTCAAGAATTTTTAGGGCTTCGTCTTTTGCTATCTTAAATCCCTTTGTTATTAAAGTTGGGTGTATGTCTTGGTCAAGCAATTCTTCTGCTTTTTTAAGTAGTTCTCCTGCTATTACTACAGCAGTTGTTGTTCCATCACCTACCTCTTCATTCTGCGTTTTTGCTACTTCAACCATCATCTTAGCAGCAGGATGTTCTATTTCCATTTCTTCTAATATAGTTACTCCATCATTAGTTATTACTATATCTCCTAAGGAATCAACAAGCATCTTATCCATTCCCTTTGGTCCTAAGGTAGTTCTTACAGCATCTGCTACTGCTTTAGCTGCAGCTATGTTATTTTTTTGTGCATCTTTTCCTCTTGTCCTTAAAGTACCTTCTGGCAATATCAAAACTGGTTGCCCTCCAATTTGACCAACCATAGCCTGAACCATTCAATCACCAGAATTCTATTATGTGTATGTGGGTATACAAGTATAAAAATTTTTCGGTTTTCTATTATTTTATCAAGAATAATTTAAATATTTTCTCATTTATTTATCAACTATGAGCTATGAAAAGCCTGTAAAAATAGTAAGTTTATACGATATGGAAATAAGGTTTGTTCATGATGGAATGAAAATAGAGGTTTGGTTTTATGAAAAGAGGCCAGATGGGCATGTTTGCTGGGTCGAAATGGAAAAAATAAAGGAAATAAAAAAAGTTTATGAGGCTCTTAAGAATTATGGCTTTAAGTTGGAAAATGAAAAAGATTTCGAGAAAAAGTTTTTAAAAATACTGATGGATATTTGAAAATGCACTAAGAGATTTTTTCTTTTAAAATTTTTTCAAATTCTTTTAAATTTTCTATATTTTTTATTTCCTCTTCACAAAAAATCGGAATGCCATTTACACTTTCTCTCTTTATATTTTTTGCTATGAAAACTGCTTTGGAAGAAAGAAAGCACGAAATTCTTTTAATATTTTTAGAATACTTAGTGATTTCTTCCTCCATCTTTACTAACCTTGTAATTAAAGCCTCTTCTTCCTTTCCAACAATTTCAAAAGGTGCTGAGTAAACGCAAGCATTTTTTATTCCCATTCTTTCAAATTCTTTTGAAATTGTTCTTTGAAAATCATCTTTCGGCTTAAGGTAAGCAGGCTCAGGTATTTCCAACTTAAAGCTTTGCTTAAGGTTAACATTCAATGCCTTTTCTATTTTTTCAACAGTTTCAAAGCTTGGCTTAACTTTTTCATTTTCGATTTCGTACAAAGCCTTCTTAGAAATACCAGTAAGCTTAGAAAGCTCACTTAAACTCAATCCCATTTCATTTCTTTTATTCTTCAAAATTTCACAATTTATTAAAACAAGAGGTTTTCCTTTTCTTGCTTCTATGAAAGGTATTTCTTCTTTCTTAATTAATAACTCAAGCATTCTTGGAGTAACTACCGGAATTTTAAATCTATAGTATATTACCCTATTATCTAAAAAGCTTCTGTTCGTTTTCACAGAAATGATTAGGGGATATGCTGAGATGAAGTAGGAAATAGTTCTTAAGCTTAACGCATGTTTTTCACTTAAACCATCAAGATTAAATAGAGCTTTTATGAGTATTTTATAGTTTTTCTTTGCAATTATGTCAAAACAGCCCTTACTCATAAAAATGGAAAAATTGTTCGAAACCAGTATTTTAACAATTTGGCTAATTAAAAAATATTTATTTAACATTTCCATCCAAATAATTAATGAAAGGACAAATTTATAAAGGGCCCATAGCTCAGCCTGGTTAGCTCACCAGAAAGAGCAACCGCCTTATATGGCAGCTGAGCAAGCGGTAGGTCCTGGGTTCGAATCCCAGTGGGCCCACAGATTTAAATTTTTTCTTTTTATCTGAAAATTATGGAAAATTTTAAAGAAGTGGAAAGAGAGATATTGGAAAAGTTGGCTAATTACGAAAAAGGGATAAAATACTCTGAGCTAAGGTCGCAGTTTGAAAATCCAAATTTTCTTAATGTCCTTTGTCTTTTGGTTACTGAAGATAAGGTTAGAGTTTATGGGTTTTCTAAGGAAGATACAAAGTATCCTGCTGAAGTTAAAATTTTAAGAAGAATTTTGTCTCAAGTAGCATCAACTGAAAGAAAAACTTTTGAATTTTTGAAATATTATGGAGAAGAAAAAGAACCAATTATAATTTTGAAAGAAAATCTGAGGAAATTTTTGAGATTATAATTTCTTAATATAACCCATAATTTTCTTAATCAATTCTTCTGGCAAGTATCTTCTGTTTTTTTCGTTTACTTCTATTATTTCTCCAAAATCCTTGAATTTTTTAATAAAATTTCTGTGTAAGGTTGCAATTAATGGCTTTTCTACAAGAATCAATTTATAAATTTCTTTTTCAAATTCTTTACTCAAAAATTCCATCTTTCCTATTTCATCCACTATTATTACATCACAATTTTGGACTGCAAAGTCAATAGCCTTTAAAGCTATTTTTTCGAAAGCTCCTACGTCAATCCCATACTTTCCTATTTTTGGTCCAATTTTAAAATCTATACTTGCAAAAATTTCCATTTCATTAGAGAAAATATCTTTAACGTAAAAACCAACTCTTTTCCTATTTTCTATTATTTCAGGTGTAACGAATCCACCAATTTTTATGTTTTTTTCTTTTAAAAGTTCAATTGTTTTAAGTACTACAGTTGATTTTCCGGACTTTGGCACTCCAGTTAAAAAAATTTTCACAATATTACTTTTAATTTTAAAAAATAAGAAATCCGGAGGTCAAAATTGGATAGCGGGGATTCTCCGGAAGTAAGTATCTTACTTCCTGTGGATTTGAACCACTGACCTCCGGGTTATGAGCCCGGCGAGCATTCTGCCATTACTCCAGGCTGCTTTAGGCAAGCAAAGCTTTCTACCCCGCTATCCTGGAGTATCTTATTAATTTAAAGATTATTTCTAATAAACTTAAAAATTTATCGAAGAAATGATTCTAGTTCTTCCCTTCCCTTTTTTCTTTTCTCTAATTTTTATTAAACCTATGCTAGCTAGATGTTTTAAAAATTCTCTAAACCTTCTTTGAGTAATAGGATTTTCTGCTTTATTCGAATATATTTTATACAATTCCCCAGAAGTAAAACTTTCCCTTTCTCCTAAAATTTTTAAAATTTCTTTCTCTACTTCATTTACCCTTTCTTTCAAAATTTCTGGTTTAATTTCCTTTACTTCTTTTAAAACTTTTTTTACATGCTCAACTTTGAGCATATTAGCATTTTCTTCTTCAGCAATTCTCCCAGCTTTCAACAAGCATTCCAAGCCAACTCTTACGTCTCCACCTTTTTTAACTGCATGGTTTGCTACTATCAAACCAACTCCACTCTCCACTTTGAAAAATCCTTCTTTAATTCTTTCCTCCAAAATATCCTTCATTTCCATTAAACTATAAGGCTTGAATTCTATTTCTTCTATGCTTAAACTACTTTTAATCCTTTCTTCCAGATTTGCAAAAATATGAGGATTATTCGATACAAAAACTATGCCAATAGGATTTTTTACATATTGGTTAAGCCTTAGCAAATCGTACAAAACTTCTTGCGATTTAAAAATCAGTTGATCCACTTCATCCAAGCAAATTATTAACCCTTTTTTACTTTTTCCCAGAACTTCAATCAGTCTTGAAAGAATTTCATCCTTTGCCCATCCTCTTCTTGGAACAGGAAACCCTAGTCTTAAAACTGTTTCTGTTAAAATGGCTTGAGCTGTGTTGAAATCCCAGCAATTTATATAAACAGTTTTGATACCAGAATAATTTTCAAATTCCCTAAAAACAAATTTTACTACAGCAGTTTTTCCTATTCCAGAAGGACCGAATATGAAAGTATTTTGTGGCTTTCTTCCCTTAGAAGCTGGCATTAAATTTCTTGCAAGTTGTTTAATTTGATTTTCTCTATGCGGTAAAAATTCAGGCAAATACTCAAAAGATAAGACTTCCTCATTTTTAAAAATTTTCGACTCAATATTCATAAAACTTCCTTTAACTTTTTAATAGCATCATTTTTTACTTCAACCAAGTAAGGCCCAAGTCTTGGACCTTTTTCCTGATTTAGAAGAATTTTATACAAAATTTTAAAAAATTCTTTTGGCTCAATTCCATGATTTCTTGCAATTTCAAATATTTTTGTTTGCATTTTTTCCCCATCATCTTCTTTTTCCAAATTCTCTATAACTTTTTTTATCGCACTTTTTTCATTTTCAGAAATTTCTACTTCTTCTATTTTCTCATCTTTAACCCAATTTTTTGCAAATTCCAACTTTTCCTTTAAATTTTTTATCAATTCATCATCAATTTCACTAACAATTTTCATTTCCTTTAATTTCTCAATTGCGAATTGAAGTTGGTTTTTTTCAGGCAACATTCTTGCAATTTCAACTAGCCTTAAGTAAGGAACTTGTAGAGAAGGCTTTTTTGGCGGTTTAAGGAAGTAAACATATTCAAAAAGTCTTTTTGCATTAATCAATTTCCTTTTATTTTCAACTTTTTCTAGGCCAAAATAAATTCTTTCAAGCTTGTTAAGCTCATCCATATATTTTGGAATATCTGTAATATCAAGCTCTCTTGCTCCTTCAAATCTTTTGAACATAAGTAAAATTAAGCTTTGAGCACTTCCATACCTAAACCAAACTTGTGGAGTAAAAACATTTCCGTAAGATTTCGAAATCTTTTTACCTCCTTTCTCCAAAAACATTTCATAAATTATGTGAATGGGCGGTTCAAAATTTAAAACTTCTTTGCAAATTTTGTCGTTAACTCTAACTGAGTCGTAAATATCCTTTCCACAAGCTTCAAAAACTATTCCTAAAGCCTTCCATCTTGCTGCAAATTCTCCCTTCCAACTGAGCTTGCCATTTCCTTTTAAATAACTTACCTCCCCTTTATAACCACAACCCTTAACTACTATTTCCTTTCCTGTATTCAAGTTTTTACCCAAAAATTCCTGGTCGCAAACATAAAGCACTTTATGTTCTTTTGGAATTAAATGATAAGCTCTTGTTGTATAAATTCTTCCACAATTTTCGCAAACAGGAAAATAGGGCAGCATTTCAACAAACTTTTTTTGGCCGAGCAATTCTTCAACTATCCTTCCAATTTTTTCTGCATTCAAAAGTATTTGCTCTATTTCTTCATCCAAAATTCCTTTTTTATAATTTTCTGTTCCTGAATGAAAGGTAAAATCTATTCCCACTTTTTCTATAGCCTCAATCAGTAAAGAACTCATGTGCTCGCCATAGCTTGAATGGCACTTGAAAGGATCTGGTATATCCGTAACAGGTACTCCTATGTACTTTTCTAACCAATTTGGCATAGTTAAAGGAACTTTTCTTAAACCATCTCTATCGTCAGAATAAGCTATAAATTCTGATTTAAAGCCCAAATCTCTCAAAGCCAAAGTAACTCCATATTGCCTTAGTACATCACCAAAACTTCCTAAGTGCGGAAAACCAGAAGCTCCTAAACCAGATTCTGTTCTAAAAACCTTTATTCCCCTTTTAAGTTTTTCTTCTCTCTCAACTATTTTTTTTGCTATCTTATCAATCCAAAATTCATACTCTTTGTTTCCCATCAATTTCACTATTTATTCCTAAATTTAAAAATAAAAGGGATTAAAGTGGGCCTGCCAGGAATTGAACCTGGTTCTCGGCGTTGTAAGCGCCGCGTCCTACCATTAGACTACAGGCCCTTATAAATTAAAAATAAAGCTATTAGGATTAAAAATATTATCTCTAAAGAAGAAATTTCACTCAGGCTTGAGTTTCCACTCTCTATTTTTAAGCTAATATACTTTGAGCATTTTCCAGAAGATGCTTCACAAACAAAGCCTGATGGGCAATTGTTACAATTGAACCATTCTGGTGATGTTGAATAAACCCATATTCCTAAATCAACAGATGTTGAAAATAAAGGAGTAATTTTTATACTTTGTGAGCCTAACTCGTTTGATTTCAAGCTTAAATTCGTTAATCTATCTTTTATTGAAATAAAGTTTGGATTTGTTAGAGGAGTGATGTTAATTTCATAAGTATCATCGAGCAAGCCAAGATTTTTAATGGTTAAGGGTAAAACTATAGAACTTCCTACAGTAGAAGTTATGTTTTTAATTGGAAGTAAAGAGAAATTTAGTGTCCAAAAGGTTGTGTTAGGATATGGCTTAAATTCTACATCTGGAAAAGAAGGATCAAAAAGTTTACACATAATTAAATTTAAATTTTCGAAATTGTACTGAGGATCCTGAATCGTACAGGCTGCTTGAGTAAAGGCTAGGGCAATAGATGTGCAGTTTTGATATCCTGCACAATTTGATTCTATATCATCACCTGGATTAAAACAGTTCAAAAAGCATTTTATTGCTATTTCTTTTCTTTCTCCTTCAAAATATCCTGATTTCCAAAAAATATTCAAGTACTTTCTATTACCTATTAGCCTAATTTCTGGATATAAAATTGGGGTAAGTATTTTGAATTCTCCTAGAGCAGGAAGAAGTGTTATTTTCTCAAAAAGTTTTGTAATTTTATGGTAGGTTATGTTATTTTCCTTTTTCCAAACAAACTCAGCAATTCCGTCAGATTTAAAATTTAAATTTGGGTATTGGTTATTTATATTACCCTCTTCGGTAATCCAATACCCTTCTTCAGGTACCCAATTAGTTCCATTAAATTTTCTCATAATTAAATTCCATCCTTTGTTGTTAGTAGTATCGTTTTGTTGCCAAATAACTGTGGGTAAGCCTTCTATAGCTACAGCTATAGAAGGATATTGGGCTTTGCTTAAATCTATTATCGTATCTATCCTTTCTGTAGTCCAGCTTAAACCATAATCGTGGCTGGAGCCAAAGTATATTTTATTATCTGAAGTATAATAAGAAACATAGACTTTACTTTCGTTATAGGTTATGCTTGGATAGGCTAGTTCTTGTATTTCACTATAGTCTACTATCATTTCTGAAGACCAAAATGCCCCAGAAAAAGAGGAATACTTAAATCTTATATACCAGTCTATATCCTCACAAAAATCCCGATCATAATTCCAAGTAACACAATAACTGTCTCTTGCAGAAACATAAAGCTTATCAGAGGAAGAACCAGATCCATCAACAGCAAGAGTAGGGTAAAAATAGCATGAACCACCACTACCATAACATCCTCCTCCAAAAACAGTAATTTCAGGGCCCCATGTTTGCCCTGCATCGGTAGAATTCTTAAATTTTATATTACCAATTACGTCCATCCAAATCAAGTATATCCTCTGCCCCCTTCTCTCAACCAAAGCAGAATCATGGGCTCCAGAAGTTACAGGAGCATACCAAACCCATGTTTCCCCATTATCCTCACTTTTTCCTACTACCACATCACTTGCTGTTAAATCGATATAAGCTACTGTTATGTTGTTCCCGTCGCATGATATATGAGGAGTTTTTTTAGAAGAAGTTGGGGTTGAAGTAGCCCCATAAAAGCTTGTATTTACTTGCCACGTTTCTCCATCATCTGTTGACCTAGCATAATTTATAGTATTGACACTATAAAGCCAAACAACATGTATATAGTTTTTCCCATCTCTGCAAATAGCTCTTTGATTTGGATAAAAAGGAGTAGTAATTGTTGTCCCTATTATACTTTGAGCCCTTGCAAAATTTAAAAAAAGAAAGAAAGTTGTAAGAAATAGCAAAATTATGATAAATTCCTTCATCCTCCCTTTAAAATTTTATTCTTTAACTAAATAAAAGCTTACGGTAGCATTTACTTGATGAATTCCAGAAGGAAGTGTTGGAAGTTTGCATTTTCCATTTATTTCCAGTTTATTTTCATTTTGGAAGTAGCGGAGTGTCATATTACCCTCATAATTATCACACATAATTTTTGTAGATCCATAATTCCAATTGCATGTTTGAGAAGATTGGGAAGATGCTAAGTAGATTTTTAAGTCGCTAAAGCAACCATAAGAGGGGTTCCAGTTAAGCATAGAATCTATCAAAAGATTAACTTTAATCATATTTCCTACTTCATGTTTGTACCTTGAATCTGAGAAGGAAATGGTAATGTTAACTTCACCTTTAGGATGCGACTCTGATGGTATTATTTTTACTTCAGTTTTACAATCTTGTGGACAATTTTCCTGGGTTTCGCCTGTATTACAAACTGAGTTTGAATTGCAGTAAATATTCTCTATACATTCAGAAATGAAACCAAGGTTTAATTTGTAGGACGTGCTAGAAGAATTTCCTGCAGGCGAAGTTAAAGCTATCCAAAGAGCATAATTCGAAGAGGAAAGTAAAAAGCCTTGTTCTCCTATGCAAGCAGAGTAATTTGCACTTGAAGAAGTTAAACTTTTCGAAATTTTAAGTTGGGCTAAGATGAGTAAGGCGAGTAAAAGCAAAGTTCCTTTCTTATTCATTAATTAAATTTTCTTTTTCTTAATTAAATTCTTTAAGTTTAGTAGCTTGTAAGTCTTAGTTGTACCGTCTTAATTTTTCCATTCTTATCTTGAATTAAAACAGGAATCTCATAAACTCTTTTTTCAACATTTTTTTCTTCTAAGCCATAAAATGGAGAAACTTTTAAGTAAGTGAAATTTTTTATTCCCCCAACATCTACACTTAAAAAGTGATTTCCTATTTCATTTGGCGCATTAATTCTACAAAACCAATTTCCATTCGAATCAGTATAATTTTCGTATTCTTTTTCCTTTATTACAATTTTTACAAGCGAGTCTATTCCATTTCCTTCATAATCTTTTGCTTCTCCGTAAGCTAAGATTGAATCATTCCACCAAGCTCTTCTAATACTTAATTCAAGCGTAGTATAACCTGTTACATTAAGATAAAAATAAATTTCAGAAGAGTTTACCATATTATTTTCCGTATCATTTGCATAAAACAATATTTTATGGCCTCCCTTTGTTGAATAAATTTTTTTATAAAAGTAAGTATCGTTAAATTTTGTTAAAGTTTGGTTTTGTTGATTATCCAAAGAATAAAGAGCAGCTGAGCCAGGTTTGTTAAGCGAAATGTTTGCCCAGAAAAATGAAGTGTTGTAAGTTTTATTTTCAGGTGAAATTACTGTTATTATAAGTGGTAAAGAGGTCGTAACATAGCTGAATGGACTTAAACAAGAGGTTTTATTCCAATT
>CALIKW010000100.1 GCA_938017915.1 uncultured archaeon
AAAAAGGGTTTTTTTCAAATCTCTGTTAAAAAAATTTTAAAAAGCGCCATATTTTGATAATATACTGAGCTATTTACTAATTGTTTAGAAAAGAAGAAAAATTCTTTTTTTTATTTTGTGAAATAAAAAAATTTTTCAGAATTAATAAAGTATAAAGACAAAAAAATATCTTTTTTTAAAAAATTTGGTTCAATTTAACTTTTTATTTTTGAAAAAAATGCACCAACAATTTAAAAAGGATTGAGCTCTTTTTTTTAAAGAAAAAAGTGAGAGTTGATTTATGGACTAAAAAATATTTTTTAAAAACAATATTTAATGTTAAATTTAAAGTATTAAATATAATGTTTAATATGTTTTAAAAAATATGCAAAAAAAAGTATTTTTTGATCTGATCATTTCTTTTTTTCCTTGGAAAAGTGAGATTTATTTAAATTTCTAACAAAGGTACGTTTAGCCTTTCAAAAAATTTTTTTCTAAAAAGTGAAGTTTATATATCCGAAAATCATAATATTAATAGTGAGTTTATTAAAAAGAGTATTGCAATTTTTAAGGAAAAAGCGCAGTCCAGAAGCGCTTCAAAGCGCTTCAAGCGATTTAAAAGCGCTTCAAAGCGATGCAACAGCGCTTCAACAGCGCTCGAAAGCGCTTGAATCGTCGATTCAAGCGCTCGAAAGCGCTCAGGCTTTACAAGAGCAACCTATCAAGGAAAAACCTTATGTTGAAGTAGAAAAGAATACAATAGAACTTCAAAAGGAATCTCTTCAATTAGGAGTAGCAGCTGGTTACGTTGGCAGAAGCTTAAAGGAGATAGAAAACTCATTAATAAGAATAGAATCCCAAATGATTAGTAAAGATTGGTTCAATATAGAAATTAAAGAAAAATTAAATAAACTTCTTGAAATGGCTGAAAAACACGAAGAAGAGGAAGAAGAGCGCTTTGAAGCGCTTCAAAGCGCTCTTTCTCAACTTCGCTCCTTAGCAGGCTTAACTCCAGAGCCGATAAAATCAGAAATTTTTAAGCAAATAGAAACAATAGAATCTAAACTTCCTCTAACCTCAAAAATGATAGAAGTTTTAGAGATATTGAAAGAAATTAAAGAAATTAGCTACAAAGATCTTTCCCAAAGATTAGGAATATCTGTTTCTTCACTCCGGGGTTTATTAACTAATATGGCAAGGAGATCCTCAGAAATAGAAAGGGTAATGAAGGATGGACAAGGATGGGTAAGGCTTAAATCTACTTAAAGTCTTTGATAATTAAGTTTCGCTCACAGTATTTTGCTTATTAGCTTTATTTTTGCCTATTTTCTCCATGATATGAAGGAATTTAAAAATACTATTAATCTCTGTTCCAGGTTTAAGCCTAACCATTAACACATTAAAAGGCTCAAATTTTTGAAAATCAACAAACATTTCCAAGTGCTGGCTTATAAGCCTGGACACAGTTTTATGATGCAAATTACACCTTCTTCCTATTTCCCTTATCCAAAGCCATCCACCTTCTGCTTGTTTCAAACACTTAGTAATCTTAATAATATTTCTTGCTGTATCTTTTCTCATTCTCTCAGCCAAATTGCGCCAGCCGGAGCCATAACCACATAATATATTTACCATTCATTTTATTTAACCTTTTTTATTTTTTTATTTAAAAAATGCCAAAAAAATTGTTGATTTTTTATTAATAACTGAAATAAGCCTTTTATTTTTAAAAAAACAATAAAATTTAGCCATTTAAGTTATTTCTTTCTTGTCGTATTCTTTATATTTTTGTAAAACAATAAATATTTTATGAGTAGAGGAAGAAATATAAATTCTGATCTTGAGCCTTTAATTCTTGATGTTTTGAGCAAATCTTCAATTCCCCTAAAAATACTCTCAATAAATTTTATGATAAATGAAAAAGCAAAAAAAATAATTTCCTTAAACACGCTTAAAGCTCAAATAGAGGATCTTGTAAAACAGAAGAAAATTCTTAAGAAAGTAGATAAAGACAATAATGAGTACTATTGGATTAAGAAAAAGGCAAAATGATGGCTATTTCTTCTATAAAATGTCATAAGTGTGGGAAGAGAATAACAAAAAAAATTTTAAAAATAACTCATGGAAGATGTAATAATTGTGGTTTCTTGCTTGTTGAGTCTTTGGCCAAATTTACTTCAGTAAGGGAAAGAATTAAAAGCAAGTACAACAAATAACTATTTTTTTCTTATCATTGGAAGTCCTGTTCTTTCGTTTTCTATCACTTCAAAACCTTCTGGTAAATCTACAGAATTTTCTGGATTTTTACTAAAGAAGAATAACTTAGCACCGCCTTTCCCTTCTCTTTCATGAAGCCAATAAGTTACTCCTTTTTTATTTGTGTACGAAAAAGCCATATTCTCACTAAAAATATTAAAAGATTATGCAAATAAAAAGCTATTCTACAATTAAAGTTTCTTCACTTTGGGCCACTTTTTTGCCAGAAATTTCTCTCAAAACAGGAAAATCTACTATGGAATCAACTTCCAATAGCTGGCGGAGAGCCATATCAATTTTAAGTGGTGGAATACCTTTAATCCATCTTTTTGTAAAAGGTAAAAAGTCAAATTCACTTTTTGCCATTTCTAGAATTTTTCTTGCTTCATACATCCTTACTGGTTTGTTCTGTTTAAACTTATATATAAGGGTTGGAGAAGATTCTTTTACATAACCTGAACCATCTGTAACAAAAACCTCTATTGCTATTACCTGATCTTTTATTTCAGCTTTTATTGTATTTTTTGAGTTTGGTATTGACGGAAAAGCATGCTGGTTAAATCTTTCTAATCCATGCCCACTTAAGTTTTTAATTGTATTAAAGCCAAGTGAAGTTACAGTATCTTCTATAATTTCTGAAATTTCAAATACTTTTATTCCTGGTTTTACGACTTTTATTGCCTCTTCTAAGGCTTTTTCTGATGCTTTAATTAATTGGTTTTCTTGTCCTATAGAAATACTAAAAGCTCTGTCCCAAATATATCCATCAACTTGAACACCTATATCAACTTTAACTAAATCACCACTTTTAATCAAAGTTTGATCGTTTATGTCTGGAGTATAGTGTGCAGCAACTTCATTTATTGATATATTAATGGGAAATGCAGGCTTTGCTCCTAATTCTTTAATTTTATTTTCTATTCTTTCAGCAACCTCAAGGATGCTTGCCCCTTCTTTCACAAGACTTTTTGCAAATGGTAAAATCTCATCAGACACTTTCCTTGCCTTTTCATATTTTTCCAGAACTTCCTTTTCCATATCCTTTTAATTATTTTTTTGATTTAAATTTCTTGAAATGAAAATAATTTTATGTTTAAAAGTGTAACTTTGGTTTTAATTTTAATTTGTCTTATTTTCTTTTTCTTGGAATCTTTACCGTATTTCATAGAAGCACTTTACTTTATTCCTAGCCAAGCTTTTGAAAGACCTTGGACATTCGTAACATCTATTTTTCTTCATGCAGATTTTACCCATCTTATTTTCAACATGTTTGGTTTGTTTATGTTTGGGTTATATCTTGAAAGGAAAATAAGCAAAAAAGATTATATTATTATATTTTTACTCGCTGGAGTAGTGGGTAATTTTGGCTATATGATTACTACTTTAAATAAAAATATCCCAGCTGTAGGTGCTTCTGGCGCAATTTATGGAATAATGGGTTGCTTAGCTATTTTAGAACCTTATGCTACTGTCTATGTTGGTTATTTACCAATGCCCATGATAGTTGCTGCTTTTTTCTGGGCTTTTATGGAATTTATCGGAGTTTTTATTCCAAGCAACATAGCTCATGGAAGCCATTTGTTTGGCTTAATAGTAGGAATAGCTTTTGGTATTTACATGAGAAAAAACTTATATAGGAAGTTTAATATTTAATTTGGTGAAAAATGGCAGGCAAATGTAAGAAGAAAAAGTAGATGAATTTTATGAGAAAAATTTTTTGCGCATTAGTTTTAATTTCAATATTCCTTTTGCTAGGTTGTATACAAAAATCTGAAGAAGAAAAAGCTAAATTGGCTTGTATAGAAGAGTGCAAGAAAGCTTTGAGTGAAGGAAGAGATTTGTCGTTCGGCCCTTGTTTACTCAATCCCATAAAAGAAATCCCGGATTGGGTTTGTGACGTTGCCCATAGTCCTAGGGAGGCTGTGGATAATTTAGAGGAAAATCAATGCTCTGCTTACAGACAAGGAAAAGCAAAGCATTTTGTAGAGGTTGATCCAGCTTGCAATTTTATTAGGGCTTGGTAATTATGGAAGCTAAGTTAGCTATGCTTTGGAAGAAGGAAAAAGAAGGAATAAGATGTAGTTTATGTGCTAGAAGATGTTTTATACTTCCTGGTAAGAGGGGCTTTTGCATGGTAAGGGAAAACAGGAATAATAAGCTTTATACTTTAAATTACGGGAGGATAGTTGGATTAAATTTTGATCCGATAGAAAAAAAGCCTTTATTTCACTTTTACCCAGGCTCTGCTGCACTTTCCTATGCTTGTAGAGGATGTAATTGGAGATGCCAATTTTGTTGTAATTGGTTAATAAGTCACGATGGCTTACCAGAAATTTTTGGTGATAAGTATGAGCCAGAGGAAATAGTTGAAATGGCTGAGGAAAGGAATTGTAAAATAATAAGTCATACTTATACAGAGCCAACGATTTATTTTGAGTTTGCTTACGAAGTTGCTAAGCTTGCTCACAGGAAAGGAATGATTAATACCTTTGTTACAAATGGTTATATGAGCTTACAAGCTTTAAGAAAAATTTCAAAATTTTTGGATGCAGCAACAGTTGATTTTAAGGCTTCTAATGACCCTTCTTTTCTTCTCAAGTACTCTTCAGTTCCTTCAAATGAACCTGTATTCGAGTTTTTAAAAGGTTTAAAAAAGTATGGAATTCATACAGAAATAACTAATTTAATAGTCCCGCAAATAGGTGAGAATTTAGAGCAGTTTAGGAAGGTTGTTAAATGGGTAGTAGAAAATTTAAGTGCTGATACCCCTTTTCATGTTTTGAGATTCCATCCAGATTACATGCTGACAGAAATTCCTGTCACGCCTGTTGAAACTTTAGAAAGTTTTATAGAGGAAGCAAAAAAGCTTGGATTAAAATATGTTTACATAGGAAATGTTCCAGGACATAGGTATGAAAATACTTATTGTCCTAATTGTAACGAGCTCTTGATTGAAAGGACAGGTTTTTGGGTTGAAAAGGTTAACTTAGAAGGAAGTAAGTGCGG